>JAYSUY010000009.1:0-21565 GCA_043718855.1 Saprospiraceae bacterium
CGGCAACGCAAAATAAATAGACTTATGTCTGTAGAAACAGCGAGGGCTTCGAGGTATGTACCTCGAAGCCCTCGCTGTTTTTGTCGGTACTTACAAGCCTATAGATTTTTCCATTGCCTCAGCTTGCGCGGATGCCTTCATTCAACTTTTAAAGCGATGATGATGAAAAAGACATTGATTTTGGCGTTTTGCCTTTTCGCTGCGACCATTTTTGCTCAAAAAATAACTTTTCAAAACCAAGAGTTCGAGGCAAAAAACGTCACAGCGTCCGTCGTTCAACTGGACGGCGAGGCAGTTTTGAAAGTCGAAAGGGATTTAAAAGCCATTCCTTTTGATGTAAAAAGATTAGAGGCGACAAGCGACGAAGCGACCTATGTAAAACTCAAAACCGTCCAATTCGAAAATGGTGCGATTGAAGTAAAAATGCTTTGCCGGATTCAAAACCCATCACCGTTTGAATTTGCAAGAGGTTTTATCGGTCTTGCCTTCAGAATCAATGATGATGATTCCGCTTTTGAAGCCATTTATTTGAGACCCACCAATGGCAGGTCGGGCAATCAAATGTCCAGAAACCGAGCGGCTCAATACTTTGCCTATCCCAATTACAAGTTTGATAGACTGCGAAAAGAATCTCCGGGCGTATACGAAACTGCCGCCCCTATTGATACCAATGAGTGGGTTACGATGCGCATCGAAATCAATGGTGAACGGGCCGAACTGTTTATGAACGATGCCAAATACTCCACGATGATTGTCCCCAAAATGCTGGGCAAAACGACCGCTGGTGCCATCGGTTTGTTTGTGGATATCGGCACGGAGGGTTATTTCAAGGATTTAAAGGTTGTTCATGGACAGAAAAATTTGAGAAGGGTGTTTCAGCCAGCCAACGTGGTCAATAAAATTCCTTACGGGAACAATGCAAGCGTAGGGCAATTTGTGCAGGCGGACGATGCCAAAATTTATTACGAAGTCTATGGAAAAGGGCAGCCAATTGTGCTCTTGCACGGCGGTTTGTTGGGTTCGATGGTTGAAATGGCGGATTTCGTGGATAGTTTAAAGGACAAATTTCAGGTCATCGCCATTTCCACACGCGGTCATGGCAAGTCAGGATTGGGCAGCAAACCAATGACGCTCGAACAACGAGCCAACGACGCGATGGCAGTCATCAATGTCGTGACGAAAGACAGTGTCCTGGTGCTTGGGTTCAGCGACGGCGGTTTTACGGCCTATCAGTTGGGCGCGATGTACCCAAACCGCATCAAAAAAATGGTCGTGATGGGCGCGGGCGAACTGTACCCGGGGCTTCGGGAGTTCAATTTTACTGCAAAACAAGCCATCGAGTTGGACAAAATTTATTGGGAACAACAACTGAAACTCATGCCCGAACCGCAGCGATTGGAAGAAATGTTCGCGCAAGTGAACAGTTTTTACAGCAAGGCAACCATCGGCAAGGAGTTGTTGGGCAAAATAAAATGCCCCGTTTTGGTGCTGGCCGGCGACCGCGACGATGGCAATTCAGTCGAGCACGTTGTCAATGCTGCCCGCATGATTCCGAAGCATCAAATCAGCATCGTTCCCAACGCTGCGCACGGCGTTTTTTTGGAAAATTTTGCTGCGGTTTGGGCGAGTGTTGCGCCTTTTTTGAAAAACTAGCAATTTTCACAGCCCCGTCGAACGCTCCATCGCCTCCGTGTACCTCGTCCCCACCACTTCGATTTGGGCCGAAGCCGCCTCGATTCCCGCCAGTTCCGCCGCCGAAAGTTCGATGGCAGCCGCCCCGATGTTTTCGGTCAGGCGGTGCAGTTTGGTCGTTCCGGGGATGGGCACAATCCACAGTTTTTGCGCCAGTACCCAGGCGAAGGCGATTTGCGCGGTCGTTGCGCCGCGTTGTTCCGCAAATTTTTGGAGCAAATCCAGTATGGCTTTATTGGCAACGCGGGCCTCTTCGGTATAGCGGGGAAGCACGTTGCGGATGTCGCCTTCGGCAAACTTGGTGTTTTCGTCCATTTTTCCTGCCAAAAAACCCTTGCCGAGCGGGCTGAAAGCCACCAAACCGATGCCCAACTCCTCGATGGTCGGGATGATTTCGCGCTCGTGCTGCCGCGTCCAGAGGGAGTATTCGCTTTGCAAAGCCGCGACGGGCTGCACGGCAACACGCGCAGTTTCGATTCCGACTATGCCATCTACGAGACCCTCATCGAGGAATGGCTCAAGCGAGAGGCCGACAAGCGCAAGTACCGGGAAGCCGACCGCAAGGTTTTTATCGAAAACCTCCGCCAAGTGTCCGAACGGACCGCCCTGACCCTCTGGCAGGTGCGGCAAGCGGAAAACCGCGCTTACCTCACCAAAGACGAGGCTGTGGCCATCTCCGAAAAAAACAACATCCCCCTGCGACCAGAGGAGGTCACCGGCCAGTCGCTCCTCACTTGCGACGGGGCGGGCAACTGGAAGTTTGCGCACAAGTCCATCTGAGAGTTTTTTCTGGCGAAGCAGATACTTTCGGACACCCCTTTTGCCCGAGGCTTCCATTTTACCGGCATGGATATGGCACGGCGCTTTGTGGTAGAGAGGCTGCAGGAAAAGTTTGTCCGTATCGAAGGTGGCATCTTTAAGCGGGAAGAACCTAAACATCAAGTCAAAGTGGGCGGGTTCTGGATGGCCCAATACCCGGTTACTCAAGCGGAATACATCAAAGTCACGGGCAAGCCCAATCCCTCACATTTCAAGTACGATAAGAACAACCCGGTGGAGAATGTCTCCTGGTTAGATGCCACGGCCTACTGCAATCAACTCAACGCTCAATGCGGTTTTCCCAAAACTTATGACAACGAGGGCAAACTGCTGGATGCCGATGGCAAACTCGCCCAGAACATAGTACGAGTGCGCGGATTCCGGCTCCCTACCGAAGCTGAATGGGAATATGCCGCCCGGGGCGGAGGTTCTTCCAGAATGACAACATACAGCGGCAGCAACGACTTGAAGGAAGTAGGCTGGTATACAGAAAATGCCGAAGGCAAGACCCACCCAGTCGGCCAAAAAAAGCCCAACGAACTCGGCCTCCACGATATGAGTGGCAATGTGTGGGAATGGTGCCAGGATTGGTACGATGAAAAATATTACGAAAAATGCAAAAGCGTGGGTACAGTGAAAGACCTAACTGGCCCGGATGCCGGTTGGAGCCGTGTTGCCCGCGGCGGCTGTTGGAGCGACCGCGCGGAGATTTGCCGGACGGCTTACCGCTACAACTCCCATCCCGAATACCGCAGTGTCAACGGTGGCTTCCGCCTAGTCTTCGTCCCGTAGTCAGTTGGCAGGGCATCCGGCTTTACATTAGTGCGCTTTCTTTTTTTGAGTTGAAAATGCACTCTACTTTTGCAGCATGGCACTAGACAAATTACACTCATTGGTTCGGGAAACGCTCGAAACTCAAACCTTTATCAAAAAAATTCAGCATGACAGTACTTCAAACAGCGGCTGACCTGCTGCCTAAAATGACCCCTGTCGAAAAAACCCAACTCTTGCAGTGGGTCATTAGCGACCTGACGAATGTATTTCCTGGCATAAGCAAAACACCCGGCGTGTGCGGGGGCAACGCTTGTGTTGAAAACACACGCATCCCCGTTTGGTCGGTGGTCAATTCGAGGCGACTGGGCATGAGCGACAAGGAGATTTTGTACAACCTCCCTTCGCTGACGCACCAAGATTTGAAAAATGCTTGGAACTACTACCGCGCCAACCCCGCAGAAATTGATGAGCAAATCCATGAAAACCAAGAAGATGAGTGATGGCACGACTTTATTCAGACGAGAATTTCTACTACGCCGCCGTTGAGGAACTTCAACAACTCGGCCATGATGTCTTGACTTCAAAAGCAGCGGGCAATGCCAACAAAGGCATCCCAGACGAGGAGGTGCTGGCCTTTGCCGTGGAAGAAAACAGAGCAGTCGTGACCTTCAATTACGGCCATTTCAAGCGACTGCACCGATTCGTCCGTGACCATTGCGGCATTATTATCTGCTCCGAAGACCGTGACTGTGCAGCCCTCGCCCTTCGGATTCACGGGGCGATTGAGGCGGCTGGCGAGCATTTGGACAACCAGTTGATTCGAGTCAATCGGCCAAATTTATCTGTTGCAAAGCCGAAAGGCAAGAATTGAAACACGAAGTGCCGGGGCGGAAACTATCCTGGAACTTCTCTCATGAAGCCCAAAACCCCGCAACCAGCAACCCCATCGCCTCACACCACCCCTACCGGTAGTTCCAGCGTCCGTTTCAAGTAATACTCCACATTCTCCCGCACCACGATGTCGAGCGGGAGGTACTGGTGCGGGTCAGTCACCTGCTTTTTCAGCACCAACTTGTTCACCAACGCCATCACCGCCAAGTAGCCCTGATGCCAAGCGTTCTGGTTGATGAGAAACTGAATTTTGTTGTCCGCCAGCAAGTTGAGGTTGGGCTCAATCAAATCGAAACCCACTATTTTTACCCTTTTTTGTGTGGAAACGTCTAATGCGGCGGCCAACTTGTAGGCGCGGGAGTTGGTGACAAAAAAGCCGTTGAGCCGGGGCTGCTCCTCGAACCGCGCCCGAATCCACTTGCGCATGGCCGCCACGTCGTCGAAGTCCTCGAACACCTCGTAGCGCACCTCGATGGACTTGTTTTCTAAGCGGTCGAAGAAATCCTTGAAACCCTGCTGCTTGTCGAGCAAGTGGCGGGCGTTGCGCACTCCCTTGTCCAAGTTCAGCACCATCGCACAATCGCCATCGCTAAGGCCGAAGTTGAGCAGTCGCCCGGCCAACACCCCGCTCTGGTACGAGTCCTGCCCGATATAGCACAGCGCATCGGTGCCTTCGATGTTGGTGTTGATCATCACCTTCGGGATGCCGAGTCGCGTCGCTTCCTGAATCAGCAGGTCAGACTCGGCCCGGAACACGGGCGCGAAAAGCACTGCCCCCGGCTGAGTAGCCATCGCTTGGCGGATTGTCTCAGAGTAACCTTCAGGGTCGAACAACGGGAAGTAGTGAAACTCCACCGCCACGCCGTAGTGCCGCACGGATTCAGCAGCGCGCTCAGCACCTTCCTTCGGTTGCACCCAATAAGGGTCCATTCGGTAGTCCGGCAGGATGGCCGCGATGCGCAGCGTTTTTTTGTTGTTCGCCAACGAGCGGGCCATGATGTTGGGCCGGTAGCCCAGGTCGTCCATCACCTGCTGTACGCGGTCACGCACGTCGGCAGCCACGTTGCCCCGGTCGTGGAGCACGCGGTCCACCGTCCCGGTGGAAACGCCCGCCTCGCGGGCAATGTCTTTGATTGTAATTTCCATGTTGATGGTCATTGTTCGTCATTGGGACATTCCTCACTTCCTCATTGGCTCCGCTCTTGGGTTGGCGGGCAATCCGAGAGCGAAGCCAATGACGAAATGACGAATGATCCAATGACGATTTCCCCGTAGGCTCAAAAGTCCGAATCATTGTTGTCCCGTGTGCGCACACAGCAAAAATTATTTTTGGCCGTGTGCGCACACGGTATCTGAAAGGCAAATTACCTTTGAAGCAAGATTTTGAAAGCAGGCACCCTCCGGCGGCAGGTTAAGTTTTGTGTATCAGCACATTTTGATCTGAAAATGCGCGCCGTGCCGCCCTACATTTCGTCTGCACAAATCAGTTTCAAGCATGAAGGCAAAAGAAAAAACGTCGCCTGGTTATCTGAAATACGAACTTAAAACTTTCGAGAAACTTCCTGTGAAAATCTGGGACGACTCGGTGGAGGCCTCGCGCCACGTCGCTCGCAGCGTCGCGCTCGCCATCCGGCAGCGGCACCAGGAGGGCGAGCAAATCGTGCTCGGATTGGCGACCGGAAGCACCCCCATCAAAGTGTACGAGGAGTTGGTGCGGATGCACAAAGAGGAGGGGCTGAGTTTCCAGAACGTCGTCACTTTCAACCTCGACGAGTACTACCCCATGACCCGCGAAGCCCGCCAGAGCTACTGGCGCTTCATGCACGAGTACCTCTTCGACCATGTGGACATCCTGCCGGCAAACATCCACATCCCCGACGGCACGGTGCCGATGGAGCAGGTGGCCGACTACTGCGAGCGCTACGAAAAACTCATCGACCTCGCAGGCGGCATCGACATCCAACTGCTGGGCATCGGGCGCACGGGCCACATCGGCTTCAACGAGCCGGGCGCGTGGGAGACTTCGCCCACCCGCATGGTGCGCCTCGACCACCTCACGCGCCACGATGCGACCAAAGATTTTCAGGGAGAAGACGATGTGCCATACCGCGCCATCACGATGGGCGTGGGCAGCATTTTCAAAGCCCGCACCGTGTACCTCATGGCGTGGGGGCAGCACAAGGCGCACATCGTGCAGCAGGCCATCGAGGGCGAAATATCGACTTCCGTGCCGGCTTCTTTTTTGCAAAAACACCCCAATGTGAAGGTGATTTTGGACAAAAGCGCGGCAGAGGAATTGACCAAAATGAAGTCGCCCTGGCTGGCTGGCATCTGCAACTGGTCGGAGGATTTGATTTGCAAGGCCGTCATCTGGCTCTCGCAAACGACCGGCAAGCCCATCCTGAAACTCACCGACGAGGACTACAACGAGCACGGCCTGAGCGACCTCATCATCGAGCAGGCCAACTCCTACGAACTCAACATTCGGATTTTCAACCGTTTGCAGCACACCATCAGCGGCTGGCCGGGCGGCAAGCCCAATGCCGACGACACCAACCGACCGGAGCGTGCTAAGCCCGCCAAGAAACGTGTCATCCTGTTCAGTCCCCACCCCGACGACGATGTGATCTCGATGGGCGGCACTTTTCAGCGGCTCGTGGATCAGGGCCACGAGGTGCATGTGGCTTACCAGACTTCGGGCAACATCGCAGTGCATGATTTCGACGCGCTGCGCTACGCCGAGTTCATGCTCGAATTTGGCGAAACGCAGGGCATCCTCACCGACGACACCCGCAAACTCTACCAGAAGATCGTGAAGTTTTTGAACAAAAAAGGCTCCGGCGAATCCGACCTGCCCGAAGTGCGGAGCATCAAGGGCCTCATCCGGCGCGGCGAAGCGCGGGGCGGCGCGCGGTTCACGGGGCTGGACGACGCGCACATCCACTTTCTGGATATGCCTTTTTATGAAACCGGCGCAACGCGCAAAAAGCCGCTCGGCGAAGCTGATATTCAGATTGTGGCCGACCTCATTGAGCGCATCAAGCCGCACCAAGTGTACGCGGCTGGCGACCTCGCCGACCCGCACGGCACCCACCGGGTGTGCTTGGATGCGATTTTTGAAGCCTTCCGCCGCCTCGCGCCGCAGCACGACTGGATGAAGGACTGTTGGCTGTGGATGTACCGGGGCGCATGGCACGAGTGGGCCATCCACGAAATCGAGATGGCAGTACCTATCAGCCCGCAGCAACTGCGCAAAAAACGGCAGGCGATTTTTATGCACCAGAGCCAGAAAGACCGCCCGCCGTTCCCCGGCGACGACAACCGCGAATTCTGGCAACGCGCCGAAGACCGCAACCGGGAGTCGGCGCGGCTGTACCGGGCACTGGGGCTGGCGGAGTACGAGGCGATGGAGGCATTTGTGCGGTGGAAGGGGTGACTTGGGGGAGTTGTGAGGTTTGAGTTATGAGTTGTTTGCCCGCCTACGACTACGGCTGGTGAAGGCAAGAATGGCCTACTTTTGTTCAAAATTTTACTGAAAGTATGAACTACGCAGATTTTATCGAAATCAACCCGGCCATTCGCTTTGGCAAGCCGTGCATCAAAGGCACCCGAATCACGGTGCAAGACATACTCGAAATGCTGGCCGGGGAAATGACTTTCGCCAGCATCATCGAGGAATTTCCGCAGTTGACCATTGAAAAAATCCGCGCCGCGCTGGCTTTTGCCGCTTCGCGGGAACGGAAAGTTAGAATGGTGGCGGCATGAAACTCTTGATTGACGCTAACCTGTCGTACCGCTTGGCCAAGCGGGTGTGGCACTTGTTCGACGAGGTGCTTCATGTCGAGCGGACTGGGCTGCCGATTCCAGCACCCGATCTCGACATCTGGAAGTGGGCGAAAGACCACGACTACTTGCTGGTGTTGACGCGCGACGAAGACTTTTCGCAAATCCAAGAACTGCGCGGCTTCCCGCCCAAAATCATCATCCTGAGGATCGAAAACCGATCTACCGAGTATGTCGCGGGTTTATTGGAGCGGCACTACGACGACATCCTCGAACTGGTGAATGACGAAGAGCAAGGGCTGCTGGAAATCTTTGAACACTGAAGCCGAGCGCGGACGAAACATCCCATGAAGAAATGACGACCAATTGTATCTTTTTCACTAACCATCCTTTTCGTATGAGACTCATTTACAAATTGCTCACGCTGCTCACCTGCGTGCTGCTCACAGCCTCCGCCGTTGCGCAGAAGCGGGTGACTGGCACCGTGTCCTCCTCTGGCGGGGAGGCGCTTGTCGGGGCGACGGTCGTAGAAGTTGGTACTTCCAACGGCACCAGCACCGATGTCAACGGCAAGTTCCAGATCACGGTAGCCGATGGCGCGTCGCTGCGCATCGCCTACACGGGTTACGCCTCCAAAACCGAAGCCATAGCGGGCCGCGCTACGGTGGACGTGTCGCTCTCCGAAGATGCCCTCCTTGATGAGGTCATTGTCACCGCGCTCGGTATTTCACGGGAGAAAAAATCGCTCACCTACGGAGCGCAGGAAATCTCCAACGAAGACCTGACGCGTGTAAAAGATGTCAACGTGATCAACTCGCTCTCTGGTCGTACAGCAGGCTTGCAGATCAACCGAAGCGGCTCCGGCGTGGGTGGCTCCACGCGCGTTGTCATGCGGGGCCAAAAATCTACCCGCGACAACAACGTGTTGTATGTGATTGATGGAGTGCCGGTGTTCAACTTCTCGCCTGCCCAGCCAGGCGATGTTTGGGGCCAATCCGGCAACTCCGGCAACGTGGGACGCGACGGCGGCGATGCCATTTCGAACATCAATCCCGACGACATTGAGAGCATGACGGTACTCAAAGGTGCCTCTGCAGCAGCACTTTATGGCAGCCAAGCAGCCAACGGTGTGATTCTTGTGACCACCAAAAAAGGCAAAGCAGGCACCACGAAAATTGATTTCTCTTCCAACACGACCTTCGAAACACCTACACTCACACCCGATCTGCAATTCTCTTACGGCTCACGCCCCAACGAGAACTTCAGCTGGGGCAGCAAGGCCAATTCGACCGACCATGTGGCAGATTTCTTCCAAACTGGTGCAACCTACATCAACTCCATCGGCCTGACGGGAGGCAACAAGACCTCTCAAACCTACTTTTCGTACGCCAATACGAAGTCGAAGGGTATCATCCCGACCAGCGAACTGACGCGCCACAATGTGACGCTGCGCGAAACTGCCGAGTTCCTCGATGGTCGCCTGAACCTGAGCGCGGGCCTCAACTACATCAATGCTCGCGGTGAAAATCGCAACGCCTCTGGGATGTACTTCAACCCGCTCACGGGCCTCTACCTGTTCCCGCGCAGCGCAGGTTTCGACCGCTACAATGGCAACAATTTTGAGAAATTTGATGACGCGACCAAACTGTACACGCAGAACTGGGTGGGCAGCCGCGACGACTGGCAGAACCCCTACTGGATTCTCAACCGCAACCCGAACTTCGACGTGCGCAACCGTTACATCGGCAACATCAGCGTAGGCCTGAAACTGACGGACTGGGCTAGCGTCCAGTTTCGTGGCAACATGGACAAAACCTTTGACCGTTTCGAGCAGCACTCCTACGCCGGCACCGAACCGACGCTGGCTGACCCGAATGGCCGCTTCGTGATGAACACCACCGAAAGCACTGTCCGATACGGCGATATCTTGCTGAATATCAACAAGAACTTTGGCAACATCAGCCTGACATCCACACTCGGTACCAGCATCAATGATGTGAAAGTACTGTCGCAGTATGCAGACTCAAAAGGCCCAGGCTTGCGCTACGCCAACATTTTTGTGCAACAAAACATCATCCAGCCGGGTGCTAATATTGTACACACGCAGCCGAACCGCTCACAGTTGCAGTCCGTGTTTGCCAGTGTTTCTCTGGGCTACAAAAGCATGGTGTATGTGGATGTGACGGGCCGCAACGACTGGTCTTCCACGCTGGCTTACACGAGTTCCACCTCGTTTTTCTACCCCTCGGTGGGCGCGTCGGCGGTGCTGTCGGAAATGTTCAGCCTCAAGGGAGTGGACTTCCTGAAAGTCCGCGCTTCCTACGCGCAGGTCGGCAACGGGGTCAGCCCGTATGACACCTACCGCCTCAACACGCTCGGCTCGTCGGGTGTGATTCAAAACTCGGTCGGCTCACTGCCAGGCGAAGAACTGAAGCCTGAACTCTCCAAGTCGCTCGAATTGGGTGGCGAAGTGCGCTTCTGGCAAAACCGCGCCAGCCTTGATCTCGCTTGGTACAAAACCAACACCACCAACCAACGCATTCAGGTGGGCGCGCCGCTCGGTAGCGGCTTGTCCAGTTTTGTCATCAATGCAGGTGATATCCAGAACTCTGGTGTTGAGGCCTCGCTGGGCCTTACTGCGGTGCAAACCAGCAAGTTAACCTGGACCACTCAACTCAACTTCACCCGCAACGTGAACGAAGTGGTGGAACTTACCCCGCTGCTCGCTGACGGCGTATTCGTGCTTACCGACGGTGGTGTAAACAACTACGACATGGTGATCCGCAAAGGCCACCCGTATGGAGAAATTGCTGGCAAGGATTTTAAATACCTCAACGGCTCCATCGTAGTAGGTGCCGACGGTACACCTGTAGCAGGTGCTGACACGGTGCTGGGCAACCCGGCCCCTGATTTCACGCTGGGCTGGAACAACACCATTCGCTTCGGCAATTTCAGCGTCGGTGTGCTGATTGACGGTCGCTTCGGCGGCGAAGTCATGTCGGTGACGCAGGCTGTACTCGACCGCTTCGGCGCATCTCAAACCACGGCTGATGCCCGCGACGCGGGCGGTGTGGAAGCCAAAGCGGTGAAAGCCGACGGCTCGGCGTTCAGCGGGAAGATTGACCCGGAAAAATACTACGTCGCCGTAGGTGGCCGCGACGGCATCACAGGCAACTACATTTACGACGGCACGAGCATCCGCCTCCGCGAACTTTCGGTGGGCTACACTTTCCCGAAATCGATGACAAGCCGCATCGCCAAAAATGCCGCACTCCGCCTCTCGTTCGTAGGCCGCAACCTGATTTACTTCAAAAATGACGCGCCGTTCGACCCCGACGTGTCCATGTCTACCGGCACCGGCCTGCAAGGCGTGGAAGTGTTCAGCGCACCCGCCGTGCGGAGTTATGGCCTTAATGTGGGGCTGACGTTTTAAGGGTTGATGAGGTTGATGAAGTTGATAAGGTTGATGTGCCACCGTGTACGCTACGTTATCAACCTCATCAACCCGTATCAACTTCATCAACAATTCATTGATTTTCAATAATAAAAAAATGAAAAAGACACTCCTTTTCATCTTCGCCGTAGCGGCGCTGGCAGCCACAGGATTGCTGACCATGCCGAGCTGCACGAAGGATTTTGAAGAAATAAACCGCGATCCGTACGCGGCTTCGGATGAGCAACTGCCCGTCGGCGAAGAATTCAAGCAGGTACTGCAAAACATCTACTCCTACTCGCCCGCTTGGATCACGCAGTTGCAGCAAAACCTGATCGGTGACGTGTACTCTGGGTACATGATGCCTCCAACGCCGTTCCGGGGCAACTCGAACAACATGACCTACTTCCTCGTGGATGGCTGGAACGAGTGGCCTTGGAACGTGGCCTACCAAAACGTGATGGCTCCACTCCGTTCTGTGGATCGGAAGTCGGGTACCAACTACCCGGAGTTCAATGCTTGGGCTAAAATCTGCCGTGTTGCAGCCATGCACCGCGTCAGCGACATCTACGGCCCCATCATCTACTCCAACTACGGAACGCTGACCCCCGCTGGCGGAGTAGCCTATGACTGCCAGCCTGCTGCTTACGACCTGTTTTTTAAGGACTTGGATGCGGCAACCACTGCACTGACCCCATTGGTAAACAATGCTACAGCGAAGGCAAATTTTGCCAAATTTGACCTCGCGTACAGTGGTGACATCACGAAATGGGTGCGTTTTGCCAACTCGCTGCGCCTCCGCCTCGCCATCCGCATCTCAAAAGTAGACCCAGCACGCGCCAAAACAGAGGGCGAGCGTGCCCTCAGCCAGTCGCTTGGCCTACTGAGCACCAACGACGAAAACTGTCTCGTTGCTAGTGCAGATGGCGCTACTCACCCGCTCAATGTGATGGACAATGCTTGGAACGACATCCGCATGGCTGCTCCAATGGAGTCCATCCTCGGCGGCTACAACGACCCTCGCTTGCCCAAGTATTTCCTTCCTTCAACCATCGTGGCGGGCAAGCAAAAGGGTATCCGTCAGGGCATCCCCATTGCATCTAAGTCAGACTATGAGGGCTTCTCTGCGCTGGTGGATTTGGATAAAGTGCAGTTGATGACTGCTGCTGAAGTGTGGTTCCTCCGTGCCGAAGCCGCTATGCGCGGCTGGGCTGGTGCAGGTGGCACGATTCAGAGTCTCTATGAAAAAGGTATCCAGACTTCATTCGATCAGTACGGCTTGGGCAGCGTAACGGCGTACATCGCCAGCACGGCTTCGGCTGCACCCTACGTGGACCCTGTGAACGCGGCAAACAACGCACCCGCCGCCAGCAATGTGTCGGTGAAATGGGACGACGCGGCCAGCGCAGAAGCCAAGTTGGAGCGCATCATCACCCAAAAATGGTTGGCTATGTACCCCGACGGGCAGGAGGCTTGGTCAGAGTACCGCCGCACGGGCTTCCCGCGCCTTTACCCGGTGTTGGTGAACAACAGCGGCGGCACGATTGACTCGAACAAGGGCGTGAAGCGCATCAATATGCCTGCCCCAGAATACCGCAGCAACAAGGCAGAAGTGCTGAAAGCGGTGCAGTGCCTCGGCGGTGCAGACAACGGCGGCACTTCGCTGTGGTGGGACGTGGATTAATACGCGAGTAGATTTTTTTGGAACGCGGATGGCACGGATGCAAGCAAAACGGATGAGCGTAGATTTTTAATCCGCGAAAATCTGCGTTGCTTGCATCTGCGTCATCCGCGTTCCAATATTATGCACGAAAGTATGCTACTCAAACACAGTTTTGCCCTCGCCCTCCTCCCCCTTCTCCCCCTCTCCTGCACCCAGCCGGAGGGCGGCACTCTCTTCACCGAAGTGCCCCGCTCCCACACGGGCATCGACTTCCGCAACCTCATCACAGAGAAGGAGACCTTCAACATTTTCAAGTACCAGTATTTCTACAACGGCGGTGGCACTGCGGTGGGCGACTTCAACAACGACGGCCTGCAAGACATTTTTTTCACGGGCAACATGGTCAAAAACCGCCTCTACCTCAACCGGGGCGGCTTTGAATTTCAAGACATTACGAAAGAAGCGGGCGTGGCCGACCAAGAAGGCTGGTGTACGGGCGCGGCCCCAGTGGACATCAACGGCGACGGCTGGCTCGACCTCTACATCTGCCGGGCGGGCTACCCGTTTGAAAATTTGCGGCGCAACTTGCTGTATATCAATCAGGGCCTCGTCTCCCCTCCCAGTGGGGGAGGGGTCGGGGGTGGGGTTAAGTTCGTTGAAAAAGCCGCAGAGTACGGCCTCGCCGACCTCGCCCACTCCACCCAAGCCGCCTTCTTCGACTACGACAACGACGGCGACCTCGACCTTTTCCTGCTCAACCACTCCACTGTCGAATACTCACGCGGCTCTTTGGACGTGACCCAACTGCGCAAGCAGACTAACCCAGAATTCACCAATAAACTCTACCGCAACGACGGGGGCCGCTTCACCAACCAGACCGCCTCCGCTGGCATCACCTCCAACGTCCTCACCTTCAGCCTCGGCATCAGCATCGCCGACATCAATCTGGACGGCTGGATGGACATTTTCATTGGCAACGACTTCAATGAGCCAGACTACTTCTTTGTCAATCAACGAGATGGAACGTTCAAGGACCTGGCCGCCGAGTGCTTCGACCACACCTCCATGTTCTCGATGGGGTCGGATGTGGCCGACTATGACAACGACGGCCTGCCCGATTTGGTCAGCCTCGATATGCTGCCGGAGAGCAACCATTTGCAGAAAATGCACTCCGGCGCGGACAACTTCGACAAGGTAAATTTGCTGATTCAGAGCGGCTTTTACCGCCAGTACAGCCGCAACACTTTGCAGCACAACAACGGCGACGGCACCTTCTCCGAGGTCGGCCAACTGGCAGGCGTGTCCAACACCGATTGGAGTTGGTCTCCCCTGTTTTTCGACTTTGAAAACGACGGCGACAAAGACCTGTTCATCGCCAACGGCTACCTCCGCGACCACACGGACATGGATTTTCTGGCTTTCACCGCCGACGAGGTCACCAAAATCAAAAACAACCAGCAGCACATCGGTTTTCAGGAGTACCTGACCCAGATGCCGCCCATCATCCAGCCCAACTACTTTTTTGAAAACAGCGGCAGCGGCCTCCAATTCCACAACCGCACCAACGACCTCGGCTACGCCAAACCTACCGTGACCCAGAGCGCGGCCTACGCCGACCTCGACAACGACGGCGACCTTGACCTCGTGCTGAACAACAGCAACGACTACGCGACCGTGCTGAAAAACCACGCCGACCGTGCTTTTCCCAAAAACCACTGGCTGCGCGTGGCCCTGCGCGGCACCCCGCAGAACCCCGCTGGCATCGGCGCGAAGGTGTACATCCACACAGGCAGCCAACGCCAGTACCAAGAGCAAAGCCCCGTGCGCGGCTTCCAAACTTCGGTGGACCAGGTGCTGTCCTTCGGCCTCGGCACGGCGGCTCAGGCCGACTCGGTGGTGGTAATTTGGAACACGGGCGAGCGGCAGATTTTTAGCCAAGTGACTGCAAATCAAACCTTTGAAATTAAAATTCAAGATGCTCGCTCGCGCCACACCTACGCGACGGCCCCTGCTGTGCCATTTTTTTCTGAAATAAAAAACGCGCTGCCCGCTACTGCCCGCCACACCGAAAACCATTTCAACGACTTCAAAACCCAGTCTCTCCTACCCTACTTCTACTCCCGCCCCGGCCCCGCGCTGGCAGCCGAAGATGTGAACGGCGACGGCCTCACGGACTTCTACCTCGGTGGGGCGGCGGGCCAAGCGGGCCAACTTTTTCTGGCGAAAGCCGATGGCTGGCAACCCCTGCGCACTCCCGCCTTCGAAGCCGATGCGGCTTGCGAAGACGTGGCCGCCTGCTTTTTTGATGCCGACGGCGATGGCGACGCGGATTTGTACGTCGCGGGCGGGGGGTACGAATTTGCAGTGGGGGATGCGAATGGTAGGGACAGGATGTATTGGAATCTTGGTGGTGGGAAGTTCGCCCCCGGCCCCTCCCCCAATAGCAACCCCACCCCCGACCCCTCCTCCGCCAATGGGCGGAAGGGGGGACGAGATGTACACCGAGGCTCGTCCCGCGATGCCGCTCATGTCGCAGAACACGTCTCGTCCCCCCTTCCGCCCATTGGCGGAGGAGGGGTCGGGGGTGGGGTTGCTGTCGGGGGTGGGGTCGCCCCCGCCGACTTCGACTCTGACTCCGATCTCGACCTCTTCATCCCCGGCACCGTCACCCCCGGTCGCTTCCCCGAATCGCCCGGTAGCCGTCTGCTGCTGAACGACGGCACGGGCCATTTCACCACCGTACCCGTACCTACGAAGGGCCTCGCCAAAGCCGCGCTCTGGGCCGACCTGAATGGCGACCGCCAGCCCGAACTCGTGGTGGCCGCAGAGTGGGCGGGGCTGCAAGTGTTTGAAAATCAAAACAGTAAATTGGTAGACAACTCGACGGCCTATTTTTCTGGAAATACCTCCGGCCTCTGGCAATCCATCGCGGCAGCCGATTTTGATGGCGACGGCGACATGGATTTGATGGCCGGGAATCTGGGCCTGAACTCTCAACTGCGCCCCACCGAGCAATTGCCGTTGGAACTGTACTACTCGGATTTTGACAAAAACGGCAGCGTTGACCCCATCCTGTGCTACCCAGTGCAGGGCGTGGCGTACCCCTTCGCCTCGCGGGAGGACGTGCTGGGTCAGTTGCCGATGTTGAAGAAGAAATTTGTCCACTTTCGCGACTACGCGGACGCTACGGTGCGGGCAATGTTCTCCCCCGAAGAACTGGCTGGGGCGAACCGCTTGGAGGCAGCCGTGTTGGAGTCCTCTTTTTTTGAAAACAAAAACGGCCACTTCATGCGTCGCGCCCTGCCAGTGGTGGCACAGGTGGCCCCGGCTTGCGCCCTCCACTTGATGGATGTTAACGGTGACGGCAAATTAGATTTGGTGCTGGCGGGCAACATCACCCAAGCGCGGGTGAAGTTGGGCCGCTTGGACGGCCTGCACGGGCTGGTACTGCTGGGCGATGGTCGGGGAAATTTTAGTGCAATGCCCGCCGCGCAATGCGGCTTGCAGGTGCGCGGTGCGGTGCGCGGCATTTGCGGAGCAAAAACCCGGCAGGGGCAGGCCCTGATTTTTGGAGTGAACGACGAGGCGGCAAGGGCATATCGGTTGCGGGTTGATTAAAGTTGATGAGGGTTGATGAGGTTGATGAGGTTGATAATCAACCTCATCAACCCACATCAACCAACAAAAAGAATTTATCGAAAATGGGTTTGTATAGCCGCGCCGCGAAGCAATTTCTGTGGCACGGACGAAGGGGCTGCGCTTGAAAAGGCGTGGCCTTTTTTATTTTACCACCACAACCCGCCGGATGGCACCCTGCCCGTTTTCGCTGCTGATGTGCAGAAAGTAAAGCCCTGCCGGTACGCTCGTCAGCGAGATTTCTAACGTCGGCTGGCCCTGGCTTGCACCGTTAGCCAATACTTGACCCGCTGGACTGAGCAGTCGGTAGTGCAACGAAGCGGCACTGTGGCTAACTGGCATTTGCACCATCAGCACGTCGCTGGCAGGATTGGGTGATACCTGCACAGCCAACTCATCGGAAGGGACTGCGGTACCCACAGATTTATCCAACTTGAGGATGCTCAGCCCGTTTTGCATATCGGTCGTGATGATGTTCCCCGATGGCAGCCAAGGGTAATTGCCCCAGTTGCCGTAGTAGGTGTTGTACTGAATATTCTGTGGGTGGGTATCGTAGAAGGCGCGGAGCACGGGCTGGGTCGGTTTGCTGATGTCGTACACCAGTAGGCCGTCCTCGTACTGCGAAACGTACAGCAGGTTATCGCGGATGTACAGGTTGTGGGCGATGGCTTTTTTCTCTATAGCGGTGGGATCGAGCAAGTTATCGAGAAAACTGCCCACCATTTTGATTTCGCCCGTACCCAGTTTCTGCAAGTCCACGATGCGTATCGGAAGACCTTGTGGAACTTCTTCCGTGTAGTAAGCATAACGACCGTCCGTGGTGATCCAACTGTTGTGGTTGTAGCCGCCGGTGCTTTCAGCCGCCAGAAACTTGGGATTGGTATAGTCCCTCATATCGTAGATGCAGTAGCCGTTGCCTCCCGACGAGGCGTACAGCGTGTCGCCCCGGACGTAGGAATCATGAATATACTTGCACTGGAGATCGGGGATAACGGCCAACACTTCCGGCTTGTCGGGGTTGTCGCGCACACTCAGCAGCACACTTCCCTGGCTGGCGGCGTTGCTGCCGTTGAGGTAAATCCGCCCCGACATGGTATCCAGCGTGATGGTGTGAGAACTGTTGAAAAATTCATTGCTGAAATAAGTGCGGGTGATGGCTTCGGGAGCCTTCGTCATGTCGAAGATCATCATGCCCTCGTCGGTGTTGTCAGACACGGCGTACACGCGATTTTTGTACGACTTGAACTCGCGCCAAATGGTGTTTTTGTTGCCCGCAAACTTGCCGATGAGTTTGGGTTCAGTCGGCTTTGTCACATCAATAAACAAGACGTGGAGCGCGCCGCCGACGACGGCGATCTCGTGGCCGTTGACGGTGAGGCCCCAGATGCCGCTGTACTGTAAGTTGAGGCCTCCAGGATTGGCGAGGGGCAGTGTGTCGTCGTCCCAGTGGCCGAGGCGAGTCATGTTGAGGGCGCTTTGGGCCGAAATCGAGGTGGTTAGCGCAAAGCAGAGTAGGAAAAAAAGCGGTTTGAGTTGCATGAAATTGTGGTGTAGCGCAGTGCGCTGAATGATGACTAATTTTGCTGCGCTAAGCAACCGCTGGATAGGGCGACACGTCAACTCCCCCAAAAACGCGGCTGGCAAAACGCCGTGCGAAAGTAGTGAATTATGAAAAAACGACTCCCCCTCATCGCCCTTTTGCTCGTTTCGGGCATTTCAGCGGCTTTTTCTCAAAAATACAGCAACGAGTTTCTGGCCATTGGTGTAGGTGCACGCGGGCATGGGATGTCGGGCGCACAAGCCGCCATCACCAACGACCTGAGCGCGGCCTACTGGAATCCCGCCGGCCTCACTCAAATTGATGCGCCCTTGCAACTCGCCGCCATGCACGCCGAGTGGTTTGCCGGCGTGGGGCAGTACGACTATCTCGCCTTCGGCAAATCCTTGAACCGCGACCGCCGCTCCTATCTCGCTTTCTCGCTCATCCGGCTCGGCATTGACCAAATACCCTACACCATCAACCTTGTGGAGCCTGACGGCACCATCAACTACGACAACCTGACCGAATTTTCGGCAGCGGACTACGCGCTCATGGGCAGTTTCGCCCGGCAGATGCGCAACCCTGCGCTCTCCATCGGCGGCACGGTGAAAGTCGTGCGGCGCGTCATCGGCACCATCGGCAATTCTTGGGGTTTCGGGGCCGACTTTGGGGCGCAGTATCGCAAAGGCCGTTTCTCGGCAGGTTTCATGGCCCGCGATATCACCACCACCTTCAACGCATGGTCGTTCACGCTCACCGAGCGCGAGAAGGAGGTGTTCACCACCACCAAAAACGAGATACCGGCGAGCAATACCGAGATCACCCGCCCGCGGTTTGTGCTGGGTGCGGCCTACAAACTGAAAGTGGGTACAAAAACTACGCTTTTGCCTGCCTTAGATGCCGAACTGACTACTGACGGTCAACGCAACGTGCTGGTAAGTACCGAAAATTTCAACCTCGAAACGCGCTTAGGGGTGGAGGCCGACTATAACGGTTTTGTGCAACTCCGCGCCGGGGTCGGCAATTTCCAGCGGGTGAAAGACGACTTCAACCCCAACAAGGAGGTGCTGACCTTGCAGCCCAACTTCGGCATCGGCCTGCGCCTCGGCAGGGTGCAACTCGACTACGCGCTGACGGACATTGGCAACGTGTCGCAGGTGCAGTACTCGCATATTTTCTCGGTGCGGGTGGATTTTAAGGAGCGCAAGCGGGAGCAGGGGTTGTGAGGGAACGATGAACGATGAACGAGAAACGATGAACCACCCTCAAACCCAAGCGGCTCTCACAAAATGGACAGCACTCAACTCATTCACCTCATCAGCGGCGGCGAAACCAGCCACGTACAGTTCAAGGAGAACATCGCCAACCCGCTCAGCGCGGCACAGGAGTTGGTGGCTTTTGCCAATACCGAGGGCGGTCAACTCATTGTCGGCGTAGCCGACAAGACCGGAGCGGTCACTGGGCTGTCCTTCGAGGACATCCAGCGCATCAGCAGCCTGTTGGTCAATGCAGCATCCGAAGGGGTGAAGCCCCCACTGACCATCAAGACCGAAACCCTCGAAGCAAGTGGGAAAAAAGTGTTGGTGGTGACTGTGCCGAGCGGCACTCACAAGCCTTACAAGGACAAAGACGGGCTTATTTTTGTAAAAAACGGGCCTGATAAACGCAAAGTGACCAGCAACGAAGAACTGGCCCGCCTGCTACAAGCCTCCGGCGACCTGTACGCCGAAGAAATGCCGCTTCCCTTTACCATCTCCGACGAATTGGATGTCCGCGATTTCCGGGCCTTCTACGAAAACAAATACCAAACCCCGCTGGATGAAGCCGACCTGCCCCGCCTACTCGCCAACCTCCGGCTGGCTGACGGCGACCGCCTCAACGTGGCGGGAGCACTGCTTTTTGCCAAACACCCCGAAAAAGTGCTGCCCCAATTCCACCTGTCCGCCGTCTGGTTTGCTGGCAACGACATTGCTGGGGAGAAATATCACGGCAGCGAAGACATTCGCGGCACGCTCCCCCAATGCTACCAGCGAGGCCTCGATTTCCTGAAACGCGCCCTACACCGCCCCCAAAACGGCAAGGATTTCAACAGCCTCGGCGACCTCGAAATCCCTGAAATCGTGCTGAAGGAACTGCTCATCAACGCTTTGCTCCACCGCGACTACTTCATCCGCGACAGCATCAAACTCTTCGTGTTCGACAACCGAATCGAAATCCGCAGCCCGGGCAAACTACCCAACAACCTCACCGAAGCGCAAGTCCGCGCAGGCATCCGCCGCTCGCGCAACACCATCCTCGCATCTCTCGCGCCCGACCTGCTGCCCTACCGGGGTATCGGCAGCGGCATCCTCCGCTCTTTGCAGGCTTGGCCGCGCTTGGAGTTCATCAATGACAAAGAGGGGGAGCAGTTTACGGTGGTGATCAGAAGACCGTAAGCGAACGAGTACTGACTCCAATGACGAAATGTCGCACTGACTAAACATGACCAACCCACTCTGGCAACCCTCCCCCACCCTCCTCACCGACAGCCACATGGCCCGCTACATGGCCTGGCTGAGCCGCGAGCGCGACCTACATTTCGACACCTACGATGCGCTCTGGCAATGGAGTGCCAGCGACGTAGCGGCTTTCTGGCAAAGCCAGTGGGACTACTTTCAAGTCATCAGCCACAGCCCCTACGAGTCCGTGCTGACGGGTACCGAGATGCCGCACTACCGCTGGTTTGAAGGCGCGACGCTCAACTACGCGGAGCATATTTTTCGGCAAAAAACCGAGGCATACCCGGCCATCTTGTTCCAAAACGAGCATCAGCCCCTCACCGAGATGAGTTGGGCCGAACTCGAACGGCAGACGGCTGCTTTCGCCAAATTTCTGACCGACAGCGGCGTACAGCCCGGCGACCGGGTGGCGGCTTTCCTGCCCAACTCGCCCCATGCCATCGTCGCGGTGCTGGGTACCATGTCGGTCGGGGCAGTGTGGTCGAGTTGCTCGCCCGATTTCGGCGCAGCTAGCGTGGCAGACCGCTTCGTGCAGATTCAGCCCAAAATACTGGTCGCGGTGGATGGCTACCGCTACGGCGGCAAGGCTTTCGACAAGCGGCCCGTGGTGCAGGAACTTTGCGCCCTGCTGCCGACGGTGGAGCGCGTGGTGTTCATCCCGTACTTGGACGAAGCAGCCACACTGGATGTGGGCAAGGAGGTAATCTCTTGGAACGCAGTCATTTCGGCGCAGCCCGAAAGTTCATCGTTCATCTTTCATCGTTCATCGTTCTCCCACCCCCTTTGGGTTTTGTACTCCTCCGGCACCACTGGCGTACCCAAAGCCATCGTCCATT
>JAYSUY010000081.1:0-6511 GCA_043718855.1 Saprospiraceae bacterium
CGCAGAACGCTTCTCAGAACACGTCTCGGTGTATGTCTCGCCTCCCCTTCCGCCTTGGCGGAGAGGGGTCGGGGGTGGGGTTGACACATCATCCGCAACATGAAACAACTCAACTTCCTCCTCGCCTTTACCCGCCGAAGCCTAAGCGTAGGCGGGTTCCTCCTTCTCGCCGCTACCGCAGCCGCCCAGCCGCTCACCATCGTCGTCAAAAGCATCACCCAACCCATATGTCCAGGTGACTGGGGCTGGATTTTCACCACGACGACCGGCGGAGTGCAGCCCTACAAGTACGTGTGGAGCCACTTGGGTTACGAGGCAGAGGCGAACGTCCCCCAACCAGGTGTCTACACCGTCACCGTCACTGACGCGCAAGGCACCACAGCCACTACCTCCGCTACTGTTATTGGCCCGCCGAATGGCGCTACTGGCATCTCCGTCTCCCCCGGCTGCTGTTTCGGCTCCTGCACCGGAAAAATAGACATCGGCGTGGGCAGCGGCACCTACCCGCTTACCTACCAATGGAGCAACGGAAGCACCACAGAGCCGCTCACCAACCTCTGCGCGGGCACCTACACCGTCACCGTCTACGATGCCAACGGGTGCCTCGTTTATAGTGGGGCCAGCACGATTGGGCAGCCTACGGCCCTTGCCCTCACCACCAACGTCACCAACGTAGGTGCTGCTGGAAACCCTGGCGCTATTGACCTGACTGTGACGGGGGGTATTCCGCCCTACACCTACACTTGGGCAGGCGGAGTGACTACCGAAGACCTGAACAACATTTCTCAGGCCGGCAGTTACTGTGTTACCATCACCGACTCAAAAGGATGCACCGCTAAATCCTGTACTGGCGTGCAGATGAGTGGCGGTTCTACCAACTCCATCCTCATCACTGCAGAAATCAAAAACGCTTGTGGCAGCGGACAGCAGGGTTGCTCTGGTTCCATCACGCCGACCGTCACCGGCGGCAGCGGCAGTTTCACCTACTCGTGGTATGGGCCGAACGGTAATTTACAATCTACCGCTAAAAGCCCGACCAACCTCTGCGCGGGCACCTACTCCCTCATCGTCACCGATGTAGCCATCAACACCACAGCGTCAGCGAGTTACACCGTTTATTCCAGCGGCTCTGCCTCCCCCTTGACTATCCTCAGCAGCAACCCCGCCTTCTGCAACGCCGCCGCTGGCACCACTGTCAAGTGCGAGCAGCTCTGCCCCAATGCTCGCGTCACCTACTTCCTCAATTTGCCCCCAACCTGCGTCTTCGTCCCCCTCGGAGCCCCCCTACCCTATTACGCTTGGACGGTAAACGGTGCGGAGTCTTGGTCGGTCACCCCAGACAGGAAGCAGGTCAACGTGGTATGGGGAAAGTCCGGCTCTGGCGACATCTCCGTGGTGAATACAACTGGCCAGTGCGAGATTTCGGGCGTGTACTGCGTCAACATTTTGGAAGAGCCTACCGCCAAGTTTTCCACCACCCCAGCACTCGCCGCGCCCGCCGATACCCTGCTCGAAATCTGTAAGGGCCAAAACGTGGCCTTCAAAAACCAGAGCCTCGCCGCCGACCTCTACGAATGGACGTTCTCCGACGACGCGAGCGTAGCCACCGAGCAACACCCCAAGCACACCTACAACCAGCCCGGCCTGTTTAGCGTCCGCCTCATCGCCCGCACCAACTGCTTGTGCGCCGACACCACCTGGCTCCGGGTGCGCGTGCTGGATGCCGAAACGCCCCTGCTGGATTGTGTCAACACGCTCTGCCCCGGCGAAGTCATCACTTACTCAACCCCCTCGATTTGTGCAAGTTACGAGTGGTCGGTATCACCCAACGGCATCATCATCGGTGGTGGCGGCGTAGCCGACGACTCCGTGACGGTGCGCTGGCTCAGCGGCCCCGACGGCACCCTCTCGCTTCGTGCCATCGGCTGCGGCAGCAACGTTTGCCCCTCCACTGCGGTGGTGCAAGTGCCGATTTTGTCTGACCAAGCCGAAATCCGAGGCCCCGAACTCGTCTGCCCCGATGCCGAGGAGACCTACCAAATCACCGCCTTCGACGGCGCGTTTTTCAAGTGGACTATCAACCCCGCCGACGGCACCCTGCTCGAAGGCGACGGTACGCCCCGCGTCAGCGTGAAGTGGGGAAAAGCCTCCTTCGTCAAGCGACCGCTCATCGTGGAATACTACAACTGCTACCTCGGCTGCTTTGGGCGCGACACGATTTTGGTAAAAGTCAGCCCACAGTTTGGCATCGTTGGGCCAGTGCAGGCTTGCGACAACACAACCCGCACTTTTTCCACCAAAACATTTGACAACCAGAATGTTACCTGCGAGTGGACGTTCTACGCGCCCGATGGCACGGTGGCGCACCAGTTTATTTCGCCCAACCAAAACTACGTCGCCAACTTTGGCTTCGGCCCCGGCACCTACCGCCTTGTGGCGAAACCGGTGGCAGCCGACCAGCAAAAAACTTGCACCTCCGAAGCCGAATGGAAAGTGCTGGTGCAGGCCAATCCGCAAAAACCGTTCAGCATCAGCGGCCAGACCCTGTTCTGCCCCAACCAACTGCTCACCTTCAAGGCCGAAGGTGTAAGCCCCCTCAACGACATCCGCTGGCAAGTGATGCCCAGCAATGGCGTGGTCATTGACGGCGGCACCGGCAACCCCAAGAATTTCTCCTTCAACGGAGGTGCAGGCCAACGCTGGGTGGCCGCCTACCAAATCACCACCGACGCACTCGCTTGCAAGTCCGACACCGTGCGGCTTTTGGTGAAAGAACTGGCTACCGTCAACGTCAGCGGCCCCGATGGGGTGTGCGCCAACGAAGTCGCCACCTACACCGCGCCGCTCTACGTAGGCTTTGATTATCAGTGGAATATCCTTCCCGCCGCCGCTGGCATCATCGTGAAAGGCCAAAAAACCAACACCCTCGAAGTGCAGTGGGTGAAGCCCGGCATCGGCACCGCCGAACTCACCGTGTGCGGGAAAAAAGCCACCAAAAACACCGCCATTTTCCTGCCCCCCGACCCCGTAGCCACCCACCCCGACGGCCTCTGCCCCGGCACAAAAGCCACCCTCGCCACCGTCGACGCATACGCAGATTATAGTTGGCAAAACCCCTCCGGCACCGTGCTCAGCACAGCAGCCAACCCCTCGCTCGGCCCCGGTTCCTACCTCGTGTCTGTCACCGACGCGAACGGCTGCAAGGCCAGCACCGACTTCAAAATCGACACCTTTCAGGTGCCCAACCTGACCATCACCACCGGCGACCCAACGGGCTTTTGCAACAACTCGCTCTTCGTCACCATGCAAGCCCTCACCAGCCAAGACGGTGATTACCAGTACAGTTGGTTCCGCGATGGCCTCCCGCTCGGCGTAACCACCAACACCCACGTCACCAACCAGTACGGTGCCTACTCCTGCCGCGCTACCAATGCCTACGGATGCTCCGCCACCTACGGCGACATCACGCTGTTCGAGTATTGCGGCGATCCGACCCCCGTACCCAACCCTGGCCCCGCTTGCCCACTTGGCACCGTTGACATCCAAGTTTTGCCCAGCGCAGAGTGTGATTTTTTCAACTTCAAGGTCGTCGCCGGGCCGCAGTACGTCGCCGGCTCAGCCTTCTGGCAGTTCGGCGAATCGGGCAGCAAACTGCACGGCACCGCCAACGGCGACAACCCCTCCTTCCGCTTCCCCAACGCCGGGCACTACGTCGCCCTGCTCTGGGCCAAGTTGCAAAACGGTGCTACCTGCTTCACCTACGCCCCGCTCGACGTGGACGCGGTGGCGCGTTTTTCCGTCAAACCCGCTTGCATCGGCGACAGCACCCGCTTCCAAGATGCCACCTCGTTTTTGCCCGATAAATCCATCGCATCGTGGGCTTGGGAACTGGCCGACCCCATCACGCCCGGCCCCGACCTCAGCAACCTCCGCAGCCCCGGCCACGCCTACGCGCTGCCCGGCTCCAACTTCGTGCGGCTCACCGTAACCGCGGCAAGCGGCTGTACCTCAACGTTTTCCAAAAATGCCGACATCCAGTTCCTGCCCAACGATGCCTTCGCTACCTTGCCAGCCGTCTGCGCAGGCAATGCTACCCCGTTCACCTGGGGCGAGCCGGTGGCGGGCCTGACCTGGAATTTCGGCGAAGCCGCCAGCGGTGCCAAAAACACCAGCAAGGGCAGCCCCACCTACCATACCTACGCGACGGCTGGCACCTACACCGTCACCGCCGTGCCGCGCAACGCCTGGGGCTGCACCGCCACCTATTCGCAGCCCATCACCATCGTTTCCAACAACCTCGTGGGCAGCATCACGCCCGGCTTGCCCGCCCAAATTTGTGAGGGAAAAACGCTCGACCTCACTGCGCCAGCCATCCTCGGCGCCACCTACGAGTGGTCCACCGGAGTGCTGGCCCCCAGCATTACCGTCACGGAGACTGGTGTCTATCGCGTCACCATCACCACCGCCGACGGCTGCCAACTTGTGCCGCCCGCCCGCAGCCTGACGGTGAATCCTGCGCCAGATGGCACCATCAAGGCTCTGGAAATCAATAGTTTGGGACAAGTCACAGGCGTATCATTTCCCAGCGTCACCGTGTGCGAAGGCAGCGACGTGAACCTAAAAGTGGAGTCCAACAGCACCTACACCTTCGCGTGGTCGGGCGGCGGCACCGACGACGAACTGCTTTTTGTCAAAGTGCGCAACAACCTGCTCGGTGTAGGCACCCACACCTACTCCGTCACCGTGACCAACCCCGCCACCGGCTGCACTGCCATCACCGCACCGTTCACTGTCGTGGTTAATCCGACCCCAGCGGGCTTTGGCGCAGCAGCCGACACCTACTGCGCGGGTACGCCGAGCGAGGTGAAATACACCGGCACCACACCGCAGCCTACTTGGACGCTGCTCTGGAACAACGGCGAAATCGGCCCCGCTTTCACTACCAGCGAAGCGGGCAAATACTTCGTGCGCGTCATCAACGAGTACGGCTGCGCGGCCAACAGCCTGCCCGTCGTCATTCGCCCTGGCCCCAACGTAGCGGCGCTGCCCGGCGGCTGCCACTCGCGCTGCAAACCCGACAAACTGTGCCTGCCGCCGCTGCCCGACATCGCCTCGTGGCAGTGGTACCTCAACGGCAGCCCCATTCCAGGAGCCACGACCAGTCAGTTCACCGCCCAAGTCAGCGGCACCTACTGGGCCGTGCTGACCGACAACACGGGCTGCAAAGCCCAAAGCAAAAACCTTTACCTCGACCTCTTCGACGGCTTCGGCACCATCAGCGGCAAGGTCTGGTCGGATGTGAACGGCAACGGCCTGATTGACGCAGCCGACACACTGCTGGCGGCTATCCCGCTGATTTTCAATCAGAACGGACTGCCCTACTCTACCGCACAGTCGGCACCGACCGGCTCCTTCGCCCTGCCCAACGTGCTTTCCACCCAGTACTCGGTGCTGATAGACGCGGCCAAACTTTCGCCCATCTGGGAGGTGGTCATCGGTCAGCGCGACCTGACGCTCACGGGCTGCGGGGCCAACGCGGAGGGCGATTTGCTGCTGCACCGGAGGGCTTGCCTACCCTTGCAGTCAGAGTTGCAGTTCACCGCTTGCCCCGGTGTACCCATCATGTACAACGGCGTAGCGGTGCCAGCAGGAGCCTCGGAGTCGTTCACCTTGACGACCCTGCTGGGCTGTGATTCGGTGGTGACGGTGAACGTGGCCGCGCTCCCAATTTTGACTTCAGAACTGAATGTGGAGGTGTGTCCCGGCAGTGCCTACACCTACGCCGGGGTGCAAGTACCCGCCAATTCGACCCAAGATTTTATGCTGAAAACGGCGGCTGGCTGCGACTCCATCGTGACGCTGAACGTGGGGACGTTGCCCATTTCTTTCCTCAACTTGGAGGCAAAAACCTGCCCCGGAACCAGTTACACCTACGCTGGCGTACCCGTCGCCATCGGCGAGACACGGACTTTTGTCCTGAAAAACGCGCTGGGCTGCGACTCCATCATCAACCTGACGGTGGCCGCGCTCCCGCTCCTGACTTCTACACTCAACGCGAAAACCTGCCCCGGCACCACCTTCTCCTACGGCGGTGCCGAAATCTCCATCGGCGGCTCGCAGGTTTTTAACCTAAAAACTGCGCTGGGCTGCGACTCGGTGGTGACGGTGAACGTCGGACTGTTGCCCACATCCAGTTCGAGTTTGACTTTGAAAACTTGTCCGGGTACGACCATCGCCTACGGCGGCGCGAATCTCAGCGTAGGCGCGACCCAGAATTTTACTTTCAAAAACGCGCTGGGCTGCGACTCGGTGGTGGCCGTCACGGTGACTGCCCTGCCTACATCGAGTTTGACTTTGACTTTGAAAACTTGTCCGGGCACTACGGTCGCCTACGGGGGCGCGAACCTCGGCGTAGGCGCGACCCAGAGTTTTACTTTTAAAAACGCGCTGGGCTGCGACTCGGTGGTGGCGGTGAACGTGACGGCTCTGCCCACCTCATCTTCGACATTGA
>JAYSUY010000801.1:0-3551 GCA_043718855.1 Saprospiraceae bacterium
TGCCAATGTCACAGTTGTGGATATTGCCGCCGTCCATCCAGAACACTAGACCGCCGTTCACTCTGGCACCCGTGCGGGCCTCGGTGGTTGCCAACAGGCCGTCAGTATCGTAGGTGAAACTGCCGTTGTGGTCGCTGATGCTACTTTCGCGGAGGATGAACACCTTGTTGCGGTCAGAGAATACGCCGTAATAAGCCCCGAAACCGGTACCCAACAGGGTGCAGTGGTCGAACAGCACTTTGTTGCGCTCGGCAATGCGAGAACCGTTCTCGTAATGCTCGAAGCGGGTGCGCTTGACGGTGGTGAGGTCGGTGTTGAAGTTGTTGGAGCCGCTGATGTCTATGGGCGCGTCCACGCCGTCGAAGAAACTGTCTTCGATGACCAAGCGACCGGGGTTCTCACCGGAGATGCCCACTGCTTTTTCGTTGTAGCCTGTGAAGTGCGCGTGCCGGGCCTCCGCCCACGACCCTTGACCGAGCAGCAGCATATTGTCTTGTGTATACTCTACGCCGCCCCAGTTGAGGTCGATGCCCTTGCCCGCCGGGATGTGCAGACGGGTGTTGTGGGAAAGCCGGATGGAGCGGGTATTGATGGGCTGGGCATGTACACGGAAGGCGTTGGCCAGCGGGCCGAGCAGCAGCCCGTGGTCGTTCCAGAAATCAAAGTGGCCGCGCCCCTGAAAGGTGAAGTTGCCGTTGACGAGCAGGGTGCCTTCGATGCGGATGTGCGAGGTAAGGGCTTCGAGGTTCACGATGGCACCTGGGTCCAAGATGAGTTGCGCACCTTCCTTGATCCACAGCATGCTCTGGTCGGAGGTGATGCGCAGGGTACCGCCCGCCTTGATGTGGACGGTGGCCCCGTCCCATACTTCGGTGATGCCGTGCTGGCTTTTGTCGAGTGCACCGATGTTGTACTGGCCGCCGGATTCGACGGTGATGGACTGGCCACATTCGCTGAGGTAGGTAGTGAAGAGTGGCTTCACGGCTGCACCGCCGGGCGCAGATTGCACATAGCCCGTAGCGCCGGGGTTGTTGATGTTCATTTTACCCGTGCTGGCTACGGTGGTGTTGGGGATGAGCTTGTAGCGCAGCCCGTAGTTGTACTCTTCGGCAAGGGTGCCTGCTTGAGGTGCTGCGGCTAATGCATCCAATTCCGCCAAGATGAAGGTCTGCATCCCGCCGTCTAATTCCACATGGCGGAGGTTAGTTGGTGGGGCGTAGAAATTGTCGAAGTTTGGAACTTGTGCATTGGGTAGGTTTTCTGGAAAAAATGTTTGTGCTGTCAAATCCACAAACAAACTCTGGTTCTCCAGCGGCGTAGCCATTGCCAGCGAACTCCAAGTGGGTACGAAAGTAAGGCGGGGGAAGTAGGGCGAACTGACAAAGGTGTTGCCATCCTCTTCGGCTATTTCTTTCAACAATGCCCTCACCGTCCGAAGGTCGAGCCGACAACTGCCGGGCGCGTTGTCCAAGTAGGGTAGGCTTCCGTTGGTTTCGAGACTGACGGAGTGGTACAGGTAAGGCAGGCTTAGCCCAGCGCAGTTATTTTTATCGTGAGGAACAGCAGCCGTGAACAGGTAATTGGTGGTGGGTTCTACGACGGCGGGGTAAGGCTCGCATTCATCAAACGCGAAAACATCTTGTGATTCAGTGCCGCCTCCACCGTTGGAACGCATGCTGAGGTTGAAGCCTTTGACGGGCGTGGCTGGTGTGATACGCATGATGGCGACATCAAAAAACTCGCTGCTGGGGCCAAAACCCTGATTGCTGAGGGCTGTGCCGTCTTTCATGCCGTCGAGCAGGGCGACTTTTCGGGGCATTTTGGGCCAACCCACCTGACCCAAAGCACTCAACCACTGGCCGCGCATCCCGCTGTAATCGTACTGGGTCAGTTCATCGAAAGAGAGCGGAGTGGCATAAGGGCCAAAAAGGTTGTTGAACCACACACTCCCATTGGCTATCTCTGTGCCCAAGTTGGTGATCAACATCTGGCGAGCAGCAGGGGTGTTCAGTGCCGTCCAAGCATCTTCTTCTTCACCAATGGCATGGAAAAACCAGCCAAACGCCTGCACGGACAAAGGAATATTGGCCCCGTTGTGTGGTGAATCGAGCGTAAACAACAGGCCTGTGCAGTGGCTTTTGCCCTCTTGTTCCATCTTGGCGAGCGCGTAGCGCCCCAGTATGCCCCCCATACTCCCTCCCAAGAGTACATTTTCTTCGGAGGTGATCTTCTCGCTGTTCACCCGTTCGATCACTTTGATCAGGAAGTCTCCATTGGCCTGCATGTAGGTTGCGCCGTCGGCCAAATCCACATACACCAAGTCGTAGCCCTTGCTGATGATGGCATCTACGAGAATGGGCAGTAGCGCAAACTGTGGGGTATGGGGTACTCCGGCCTCGTTGGGGTCTTCGTCGAAGGATTCATTGCGCCCGGTCACGACCACATCCCATCGGAGGCTGCCATAGCCCAAAGGCTGCCCAGCGGCATCCACGACCTTGTATTTGTCCTGATCCAGCACAGGATCAAACCCCTCCACCAAGATGAAAGGTTTGCGCAGTTGTTTGTCGGGGTTGGCATAACGGATGTGTACCAAACCTCCAGCAGTCACGGGCTGGTTATAGGGGCTGCCCGCAGGGTAATAATTGCCCGCTGGCGGAGTGAAGGCGTTGCTTGTGACATCGCCCCAGGTCTCGTCGGCATTGGCCACTGGATAAGTGAATGTTGGATTTTGGTTGGATTGGAACACCATTGAACCCGCCAGTGGCCGATTGCCTGAGCCACCTAAAACAAATCCATTGTAAGTCAAGGTGTACTGTCCCGGAGTGGGGTAGGTGATGGTATAGGTGCTGCCCGAAGTGATGGTGCGCGAACCCATCCCGTCGCCAAAATCAACGTTCAGGGTCGTGACCGTAATGGCTGGGTCAGGGGTGAAAGAAGGAAATACAAAGCGCACCGGGTTGTGCAGCCCGGCTTTCGGGTCTAGTTTAAGCCATATCTTGTTGTCTTGTACCGCGATGCAGACAAAAGCCTGATCCATGGCCCGAGGATAAGGCGGGCAGAGTTCAGTCTGTGCGGTCAGTGGAGCGCAGGGCAAGGTGAGCAGCAGGCACAGCAGTGCCATGCCACTCTGGATAAGAGCAGTTAACTTGTTCATTTTCAGTGAAATTTAGATGTTAGTAGTGAATGGTGTAGGTGGTGGTGTCGTGGCTAGGGAGAGATATGGTTTCTTTGTGACTGTTGACTCCTCCCCCCCAGTAGTCCCAATCAATCCAATGCTCCCTATTTCCTCTCGTCAAAAAGTACCACTCTTTGGTACCGTCACTTTTTTGGGTCTCCCAGCCAGCGGCTCCTGTAAAGGTTCCTGTGAAGTAAATTAGATCTCCATTGATATTAGGCACAGTCACCACCTTCAGCCACGCCTCCGGGTCCAGCACGATATCCACCGTCTTGCTGCCACCGAGGTCCACGTCAATGTGCTGGAGGTAGCCTTTTTTGTAGGGGATGAGGTAGGTGCTGCCGCAGTCGGTGTAAGAGATGCTGTAGCGGCCATC
>JAYSUY010000802.1:0-3548 GCA_043718855.1 Saprospiraceae bacterium
CGATATTACTGACCTGAAACAGAGCAATATAGGTGAGGATGAATTGCTGCAACTTCGTGTCGGCGAGACCAAAGTGGTAGGCAACAAAGTGTTCTGCTACTTCGACGGCAACCACCAGCACCTACGGTCGCAAATCCGCGAAGGCATGGCCGGCGTGATGATCAACTCCATGTTGTTCGGTTCCAACTTGCAGGAAATCGTACAGAACGCCGTGCTGCTCAACCTCCCCGGCTGGTACGTCAACGGCCTTGCGGCCTACTGCGGAGAGGAGTGGAACACCGATCTCGACAACCAGATGCGCGACCTCATCACTTCCGAGCGCTTCAAAAATTTTGACAAATTTGCCAAAACCAACCCGCGCCTCGCGGGCCATGCTTTTTGGAACTACATCGCTCTCCAGTTCGGGCGCGGCACGGTCAGCAACCTGCTCTACCTCACCCGCATCAACCGAAGCATGGATGCGGGCTTCCTCTACGTACTCGGCAACGGCTACCGCCGCACCACCGAGACGATGCTCGATCACTACCAAAAAAACTACCGCGACGAAGCCAAAACCATGCGCCAACCCGATGCCGAAGGTCTCGTGAAGGTGAAAAACAAACGCAAACTTCCACTCTCTCAACTGCGCATCAGCCCCGATGGCAAGCGCATTGCTTGGGCCAGCAACGACATTGGCCGCTGGAGCGTGTATGTGCAAGACCTCGCCACCGGCAAGCGCAAACGGGTGCTGCGCGGTGGCTCGCGCAATGCCCTGCAAGCCACCGACTACAACTATCCCAAAGTTTGCTGGAATCCTGACAATCAACGACTTGCCATATTGTACGAACGCCGCGACGTACCCAAACTCGCTTTGCTCGACCTCGACAAAGGCAAAAAAGAGGTGAAAGCGATATCACCCGAATTTCAGCGCGTGTACAGCATGGACTACGCCAGCAGCACCGAACTCCTGTTTTCAGCGATGGTAAAAGGCTACACCGACCTCTTCGTGTACCGCACCGTGAGCCGCCAAACAGAGCGACTTACCCAAGATTTTTGGGACGACTTGGATGCCAAATCTGTGACACTTGATGGGCGCAAAGGCATACTTTTCGCCAGCAACCGAATCGCGGATACGCTCTCGCCCCAACGCCTCGATACCATACTGCCGCTTGGCCATTTTGACCTGTTTTTTTACGACTACGAAAACCGCAGTCCCGAACTCGTGCGCATCACCAACACCCCACTGGCCGACGAGCGCGACCCAGTAGCCCTTGATACCGCACATTTTGCCTACCTCAGCGACGAGAGCGGAGTTGGCAACCGCCAAGCCGCGTACATGGAGCCGTACATTGCTTATCATCAGGCTGTTATATATCTCCGGGACGGCTCTGATGCGAAGGCACTTGACACTCGGCGAGGTGGGGACTGGCCCCTCGAACGCGCCCTCCACTACCTCGCTCCGCTCGATACGGTGCTGAAAAATGTGGACTCCACCCAGATCGACAGCATCCGATACTCCCCAGTTTTTAAAAAACGCCCCCGCACCTGGAACCTCAGCAACTACGACCGCAGCATACTCGAACAGCACACTACCCTGCGGGCCAGCCGCTTGGCCGAAGCGGTGCAGCGCGATGGCAAGACCTCGTTTTTTATTAGAAAAATTGAGGCAAATACTGACTCCTCACTTCTCACGCCTTGGCCCTCAGCCCTTGCTCCAGTCCCAGTACGCCTTACTTCCTACAGGGAGCGCAGTTTGCGCGAGGCTGGACTGCCAGTGCCGCCTCAACCTGATATCTTGCCCACTGAAACTTCAGTCAGGGATGGCGAGCGTTCCGAAATTCCCGAAAAAACGCCTTTCTCCAACTTGCCCACGCCCGACCTCGCACACCGCGACACTACACGGAGCATTGAGCCAGGCTGGATGTTCCAAGTACCCGACCACTTGCTGCCCAGCGAGACCCCAGCAAGAGCAATCGTGTCCCCATCTTCGGCAGAGCCAACCAAGCCCGCGCCCGCGCCATCTGCCGGAGCAGAGCCTCCGAGCAATGCCCCTCGCCGCCCCATCGAGATTCAGTTCGGTGACCCAGGCGAGTACCGCCCACTTCGGCCCGACTCGCTGGAGCCGCTGTCCAAACAAGTAGTAAAAACTCAAAAACCGGTTGAGTTTGGCAAAAACGGAGCAGTGCTGCGCTTCATCCCGCCGCAGATCATCCCCTACCGGCTGAAATTCCGCACAGACTACATCTCCACTACGATGGATAACAACCTGCTGTTCGAAGGGCTGGAAAGTTATGCTGGTTCGGCGCAGGGCTACCGCACACCGCCGTTGGGCATTTTGTTGAAAGCCAATTTTAAAGACCTCCTCGAAGACTACATCATCGAAACGGGCTTCAGGCTGCCCACCACGTTCAACGGAGCGGAGTACTACATGTGGTTTGCCAATAAAAAACGCCGCTTGGACAAACGCATCTCGCTCTATCGCCAGACGACTACGGGCAACAACAACGAGACGCAATTCCGCAACATCGTCTTGCTCGGTCAGTACGAGGTAAGTTATCCATTCGACGCGTTTTTTTCCCTGCGCAGCACCGCTACGCTCCGGCAGGACAAGACTCGGCTGTTGAGTACCAACCGCTTCGCGCTGGATGCTCCCGACTATGCCGAGCAACGCGCCGCCCTGCGCCTCAGCGCAGTGTACGACAACACGGTGGATGTGGATTTAAACCTAAAAACGGGTACCCGGGCCAAACTTTGGGTGGAGGCAGTGCAACGGATGGCGCTCAATACGGAACCCAGTTTGAGCCTGAAATTCAACAAAGGCTTTATGACCGTCGTTGGTCTGGATGCCCGGCACTACCATCGGCTTGATCGGCACTCCATCTTGGCTACTCGGCTGGCTGCGGCCACTACCTTCGGCTCCGAGCGCATTTTGTACTACCTCGGCGGGGTAGACAACTGGATTTTCCCAAAATTCAACAATAACATCCCGATCCCGCAAAACGACAATTTCGCTTTCGAGGCACTGGCCACCAACGTTCGGGGTTTTCAGCAGAATATCCGCAATGGCAATACTTACGCGCTGCTGAACAATGAAGTACGGGTGCCGATTTTCAAGTACCTGTCTAACAAACCTGTGCTTGGAAACTTTTGGCGCAACTTCCAGTTGGTTGGCTTCTTTGATGTAGGTACGGCTTGGCAGGGGAAAAACCCGTACAGCGGCAACAACCCGCTCAATGTGGTGACGCTAACCGAAGGCCCCGAGAACAACCCATACTTGGTGGTAAAAGTCAATTATTTCCGCGATCCGCTGGTGGCTGGCTACGGTGTGGGGCTGCGCACAGTGCTGTTCGGCATGTATCTCCGCGCTGATTATGGCTGGGGCATCGAGACCAAAGTAGTGCAAAAACCGGTGCTGCACTTGGCACTCGGCACTGATTTTTAGGGTTGGGCATCGTTCGCTGGACTAGGTTTCCGCTAAGGTGGCTAGACACAGATTTCTCGCTAAGGCGGCCATACACAGGGTTCTCGCAAAGGCGGCTAGACACAGATTTCTCGCAAAGGCGCAGAGG
>JAYSUY010000803.1:0-10076 GCA_043718855.1 Saprospiraceae bacterium
TGAATGCAAAAGCAACCCCGGAGGGGTTGAACTTAGGTTGATTTGCGCTTAAAATCATCACGTTCAACCCCTCCGGGGTTGTATTAAACTCATAACCACTTCTCCCGGATTGCATCCGGGGCTATTCACGTTCAACCCCTCCGGGGTTGTGCGAAAGTCCTACTAAACTAATTTTAGTGAGCCACTTATGCGGTGCTTGCCGCGAAGGTAGCAGGTTTTGGACTGGCAGTTTTGGGGTTTCTGGTTGGTAAGCTTTCAGCGTTGCTTTTTGCCCCTTGCCCTTTGCCCCTTGCTTTTTTGGCAAGCGTGGCAGCACTTCGAGGGTTGTTTCGTTTAGGGTGTAGTTTTTACCCAGCCCACTACTTTATGGCTCATTTTCTACGCTCGTTTTTTTTCCTCGTTTTCTGCGCGGCATGCTTGTTTCTCCCTGCTTGCCGCGATCACCACGCCGATGATTTGCCGCTGGTACTCAACCTTGAGCCAGAGTTTTCGGTGGATTTGTTCGAGCAGCGCGACCCTGTGGATGGCACTGCACGGTTTGGCTTCTGGGTGGAAAGCATGGCTGATTGTGTCTGCTCAGACTGCTCTGTGGTGGCTGAAAGCAGGGTGCAGGGCAACGATATTTCGGTGCAACTGCTTGGTATTCAGACGGCATTGCCTTGCACTGGCCCACCTGCCCCAGCCCGCACGTTCATCCCCATCGGGCCGCTGGCCGACGGCGACTACCGCTTCTCGCTTTCGTTGCGCTCGGTGGTGAGCAACACGGGTACGCTGCGTGTCGAAAATGGCCGCTACACCCTCACGATGCCTGATGCACAGGGTGTTGAGTTTCAAAACTATGTACTGGAAACCATGCCCGAAGGCATGGTGTGGGGCTATGCCCGTACACCCGACGAGCCATCCGTACTGGCTGAGCAAAACTGGCTGGCCGACTTAAAAAAGATCAGCACAGACGGCAGCCTTGCGCCCGGTTTTTACAGTTACTTCACCGTGTCGGGCAATGGAGCGATGTTTTTTCACAAGAGTTTTGCTCCGCAAGGTGCCACACAAATGTTCGTTCGGAAATTAGCGGCACCGCCCGATGACTTGAAAAATTTACTCCAAACCTACCGCTCCAACGCGTTGCAACTGAGGTGCCTGAGTACGTTGGGCGAGTTCTGAGCGGCTGCCCGATATCTGGCATTCTCCAGCCCTCGTCGAGTCTTTTTCTACTTTTGCAGTCACGGCGGTCATTTTGCACCTCCGGTGCGACAAGTTGTCCGAACCGGATGCCTTGTTTCCCGACAACGGCAAGGCCGCTAAACTTCACTGCTTTTTCAGAAAATGACAAAATCTACTGCTTTTCTCCTCCTCTACCTCTGCTGTTTTGCCAACGTGGTTTTGGCTCAGGCCCCTACCGCCGAATTTGATCGGATGTTTGAGGAACATTTCAAGCCCAACACCCCCGGAGCAACGGTGCTGGTGGCCCAAGCGGGCCGTATCGTGTACCACAAAGCCTTCGGCTTAGCCAATCTGGAGGCCCAAACGCCCATGCGCACCGACCATGTGTTTCGCATCGGCTCCATCACCAAACAGTTCACGGCAGTCGCCATTTTGCAACTCGTGGAGCAGGGCAAACTGTCGCTGAAGGATACCCTCACCAAGTTCATCCCCGACTACCCCACGCATGGCAAAACCATCCGGGTGGAACACTTGCTGACCCACACATCGGGCATCAAAAGTTACACAGACATGGAAGAGTGGGACGCAGAGGTGCATCGCAAAGACTTCACACCCACTGAGTTGATCGATTATTTCAAAAATCAGCCGATGGACTTCGATCCAGATGCGAAGTGGAAGTACAACAACTCTGGCTATATCCTGCTGGGCTACATCATCGAAAAAGTATCGGGCCTGACCTACGGCGACTACATCACGCAGCGCATTTTCAAGCCGCTGGGCATGAAAAATTCTTACTACGGCACCGCAGAATCTACCGTTGCGAACCGTGCGTTGGGCTACACTCAAAACGAGGCAGACAGCACCTATGCTCCTGCCGCCCCGCTCAGCATGACCCAGCCCTACGCCGCTGGCTCGCTGCTCTCTACGGTGGAAGACCTCTACATCTGGACGACCGCGCTGCACAGCGGCAAAGTGCTGCAGCCCAAATCCATGAAGGGCCTGCTTTTTCCCTATTACCTGCCTTCGGGGGTGAACACGAATTACGCTTACGGCTTGAGGGTGGGCAACTTGCTCGGTACCCTGACTTCTGAGCATAGCGGCGGCATTCATGGCTTCCTGAGCGACATGATGTACCTGCCCAACGAGCAAGTTTGCGTGGTCATACTCACCAACTGCGACTGCGAGCCGCCGCGTGGCCTGACTCCAAAACTCGCTGCTATGACCAGCGGGAAAGAGGTTGATCCAAAGCCCATCAAATTGAAAACCAGCGAATTGGAAAAATATGTGGGTGTGTACGAGCGCGAGCGGACGGAGCAGCGATACATCACGTTGGAAGATGGCCAACTCTACTCCATGCGCAAAGGCAGCTCAAAATTTAAGATCACCCCGTACGCCCCCGACCAGTTTTTTTTCGAGGATCCGTTTGCTCGCATCACTTTCCTGCGCAAGCAAGAAGGTGGCAGAGAGAGTACTTTGGCCATCGTGAGCGACCGCACTTCAGACGAGAGTTTGTGGGAAAAAACGGACAAGCCCCTGCCCGTGATGCGGCCAGAAATGAAACTGACAGAAGCGCAATTGGAAAAATTTGTGGGCGCTTACCAGTTGTCGCCCGAATTCACCATCACCGTCACCCGCGAGGGTACGCAGTTGTTTTGCCAGGCTACGGGGCAGCAACGTTTTGAGGTTTTCGCTACCACAGCCAACCGTTTTTTCTTGAAAGTGGTGGACGCGGAAATCGAATTTTACGCCGATGAAACCACTGGTTCGGTGACCAAGTTGGTGCTGTTTCAGGGTGGGCAGGAGATGCCCGGGGAGCGGGTGAAGTGACCGTTTCAGTAAGCCGGAATGTTATTCCGGCTAGGCAAAGTGCCGGAATAACATTCCGGCTTACACGCAGCAAATAACCACCTGATAATCAAATAACGAGAGCCATCCCGGACCTTCCGGGATGGCTCTCGTCGTTTGAGGGGGACGGCGCAGGGCAAACGCATCAAAATCTGGAAGCCCCGGAGGGGCGTAGCATGGGTAGAAATGTGCCGGCGACAGCCACCAGCCCCAGCGGGGCGCAGCAAAAACAGGTGTCTGCTACGCCCCGCTGGGGCTAAAATCTTCTGGGGCAATCTGTCTACCCATGCTGCGCCCCGCTGGGGCTTCAACACGGCCTTCAAACCCAATTTCCAAATTTGGTGCGTTTGCCCTGGGGGGACGGCGTTAGGTTAGTCGTTCAATTTCAGCACCTTCAAAAACGCCTCCTGCGGCACTTCCACGTTGCCAAACTGTTTCATTTTCTTCTTGCCTTCTTTCTGCTTCTCCAGCAATTTGCGCTTGCGCGAGATGTCGCCGCCGTAGCACTTCGCCGTCACGTCTTTCCGCAGCGCGGAGATGGTCTCGCGAGCGATTACCTTCTGGCCGATGGTGGCCTGTATAGCGATCTGAAACTGGTGGCGGTGCAGCAGTTCCTTCAGTTTTTCGCACATCCGGCGGCCCATCGCCTCGGCTTTCGAGCGGTGTACCAGTGCGCACAGCGCGTCCACCTGCTCACCGTTTAGTTTGATGTCGAGGCGCACCAAGTCGGTCTGGCGGAAGTCGATCACATGGTAATCGAACGAAGCGTAGCCCCGCGTGAGCGATTTGAGTTGGTCGTAGAAGTCGAACACGATCTCTGCCAGCGGCATGTGGAAAGTCATCTCCAAGCGCGTCGGCGTGAGGTAGTGCTGCTTTTGGAGAATGCCGCGCTTGTCCATGCAGAGTTTCATGATGCCGCCGATGTACTCCGGCTTCGTGATCACTTGCCCCATGATGTAAGGCTCCTCGGCACTGTCCAAAAAGTTGGGGTCGGGCAGTTCGCTCGGCTGTCGCACCGAGAACCGTTCGCCCTTCATGTTGGTAGCGAAGTATGTCACGTTCGGCACCGTCGTAATGATATCTTGATCGAATTCGCGCTGGAGCCGCTCCTGCACGATCTCCATGTGCAGCATACCGAGGAAGCCACAGCGGAAACCAAAGCCGAGCGCGACCGAACTTTCGGTCTCAAACACCAGCGAAGCGTCGTTGAGTTGGAGTTTTTCCAGCGCGTCGCGCAGGTCTTCAAAGTCGTCGTTGTCAAGCGGGTACACGCCCGCAAACACCATCGGCTTCACCTCCTCGAAGCCCTTCACCGCCTCCGTGCAAGGCCGCGCCACATGCGTGATGGTGTCGCCCACCTTGATCTCACGGCTCACTTTAATGCCCGTGATAACATAGCCCACATCGCCCGTACCGATCTCAGCGGCTTCAAACTGGCCCAAGCGCAGCACGCCCACCTCCTCGGCCACCACCTCCTTGCCGGTATTGAAAAATTTGAGTTTGTCGCCTTTTTTCATCGTCCCGTTCATCACCCGCACATAAGCGATGATGCCCCGGTATGAGTTGAACATCGAGTCGAAAATCATGGTCTGCAACGGTGCGTTGGGGTCGCCCTTTGGTGCAGGCACCCGGTCTACCGCAGCCGCCAGAATCTCCGCGATGCCGATGCCCGTGCGCCCCGATGCCGAGATAATCTCCTCCCGCTTGCAGCCGATGAGGTCCATGATCTGGTCCTGCACATCTTCCACCATCGCGCTCTCCATGTCCACCTTGTTCACGATTGGGATGATCTCCAAGTTGTGGTCGACGGCCAGGTACAAGTTGCTGATCGTCTGAGCCTGAATGCCTTGCGAAGCATCCACCAGCAGCAGTGCACCCTCACAAGCGGCGATGGAGCGACTCACCTCGTAGGAAAAATCGACGTGGCCCGGCGTGTCGATCAGGTTGAAAATGTACTCCTCCCCATTGGCCGGGTGTACGTAGCGCATCTGGATGGCGTGGCTCTTGATGGTGATGCCGCGCTCCCGTTCGAGGTCCATGTTGTCGAGCGCCTGGTCTTGCATCTCGCGTTTGCCGATGGTGTGGGTGTATTCCAACAGCCGATCGGCCAGTGTGCTTTTGCCGTGATCGATGTGTGCGATGATGCAGAAATTGCGGATATTCTTCATGAAATGGGTGGATGCAGTGAACTTGGTTGATTGGCTTGAAACAAGATAGTGGGCTGTGAGTTTGCTTTTTGCCCCTTGCCTTTTGCTTCGGGGCCGCAAAAGTAAAAAAAATAGCCCGCTCCGAGAGGGGGCGGGCGAAGGATGTTCTTGTATTTGAAGCCAGCATCTATTGCTTCATCAAGGCTTGCAGGGCCTCCAAGTTGGCCGATTCTTCAAAAATCGCCATCACCGGAATCTCGAAGCCTGGTATAGCAACGCTCTGGATAATGTCGCTTGATTGATGGGTTTTGGCGGGAAAATATTCCGACGAAGCAGAGGAGAGGATGTACTGATCTATGCGCTGCTTCACCGGGTCCACAATCCAATATTCGCGGATGCCATGCGCGGCGTAGTCGTCCTTTTTGATTCCCTTGTCCATCGCGGCGGTGCTTTTGGACAGTATTTCGACCGCAAAATCGGGCGCAGGAAACAGCACTTGCTCCTCCGTGAACATGTCGACTTTTTCTTTCGAGAAAAAAACGAGGTCAGGTTCGTAGTCGTTGCGGGTCAGCGAGACCATCACTTTTTCGGTGCCTACGCTACCTAATTTTTTGAGTCGGACATAGATGCTGAGTAGACTCGAAAGCAAGTCAGTCACTTTCCAGTGTCGCCTCCTGACCGGAGAGTGCACGATGACCTGTCCGTTGATGAACTCGGCTTTCACATCCTCCGTCACCCACAGGTAAAAGTCCTGGCGGCGTTTTTTTTCGGTGTCGAGCGCACGGGTCAGCGATTGCAGTTGCAGCACCGCGTCGGGGCGTTCGAGGATTTGTTCAGCAAGCGAGACATTGCCCATGAGTAGAAATTTTGCCCAAAAATAAGGCTTTTTTTAAAACTCGCCCTCACCACATTGACCGCATTGACCACATTTTTTCATTCACTCCGCAAACTCACCACCGGGTTAGCCACCGCCGCCCGCCAGGCCCGCAGGCCCACCGTGAGCAGTGCTACCGCGCAAGCCATGACGACCGTAGCGGCAAAAACCCACCAAGCCAGTGGGGCGCGGTACACGAAATCTTGCAGCCACTGGTTCATCAGGTAGTACGCCACTGGGGCGGCAATGAGGAAGGAAACAACTACCAAAATCAGGAAATCGCGGCTCAGCAGCCCCACCACGCTGGCCGACGACGCGCCCAGCACCTTGCGGATGCCCACCTCCTTGCGCCGCTGCACCGCCACGAGCGAAGCCAGCCCGTACAGCCCCAGACACGAAATCAGCACAGCCAGCAGCGCAAAACCCTGGCAGAGTGCCGACAGCCGCTGCTCGTCCTGATAAAACTCGGCGATGCGCTCATCCAGAAACTCCCCCTCGTACACCTGCTCCGGGAACGTGGCCTCATACACCTGCTGCACCTGCGCGGTAGTGGCCGCCATGTTGTCGGGCCGTATCTTCATGCCCACCGTGCTGTAGTATTCTTTTTTGGAAAAAAGCACCATCGGCTTCATCTCGTCGCGGGCAGAGTTGGCTTTGAAATCCTCCACCACGCCCACCACCTGCAACCACTTGCCGCCGCCCAAGCGGAAATCTTTTTGGAGCGCCTCCTCCGGGTTGGCGATGCCCAATTTGCGCAGCAAAGTCTGGTTCACCACCACCTCGCGCATCGTATCGCTGGGCTGCAAAGCCCGGCCTGCCACCAAGCGCAAGCCGTAGGTGCTGAAATAATCAGCGTCCACGAATTTCATAAACGTGTGGAAAGGCGCGTCTTCGCTCCCCCTGCCGAAGGCAAAATTGCTCGCCCAGTTGTTGTCAGACGACGGCACATCGGTAGAAAAACTCACCGACTCCACCCCCGATATTTGGCGCAACTGTTGCCTGAACGCCTCAAAACGCAGCACACTCGTACTGTCAGAACTCACCCCGGTCGTGTAAATCAGGTCAGGCTTGTAGCCCAAATCCAGCGATTGAATGTGGCTCATTTGGCTCACCGTCACCAAAGTGCCGATGATAAGTGCCTGTGCCACTGTAAACTGAGCCACCACCAGCACCTTGCGCAGCGATACGCCGCCCACCGTGCGGCTCGTGATGTCGTTCTTCAAAGCCCGCACCGGCTGGAAGCCAGCCAACACGAGCGACGGGTACAGCCCCGAAAACAGCGTCACCACCAGAGGCGTCGCCGCCAGAAACGCCCACACCATCGGGTTGCCCAAAAACGGCATGGCATCCGGCACATCTGACACCCGCTTGAGCAGCGGCGCGAGCAGCGCGGCCAGCCCTGTACCCACGCCTATGGCGAACAGCACGATCAGCCCCGTTTCGCCCATGAACTGGCCCACCAACTGGCCCCGGCTGCTGCCGAGGCTTTTGCGTACGCCCACTTCGCGGGCGCGGCTGGCGGCTTGTGCAGTAGCGAGGTTGATAAAATTGAAACAAGCCATTACCAGCACCAACAGCCCGATGAGCGACAAAGTCCAGAGGCGGCTCGTGCTGATTTTGTGCAGACCGAGGTGTCCGTAGCGGTCGTCGAAGTGAATTTGGGCCAGCGGCAGCAGGCTGTGCCAGCGCTTGATGCCGCGTGTTTTCAGCCGCCCGGCGTAGCGCTTCTGGCCCACCTGCGCCAGCACCTGTTCGGCGGCGGCCAACTGACCTGCGTCACGGAGGAGGGCTTGTCCGCCGAAGTCTTGACGGAGGAGGGCGTAGGCGTGGTCGTTGCTGCTCGTGCTGCCCCATTCGGGGTTGTAGTTGTAGAGTTCGGCGTTCTTTTTCAGCGTCTCGTAGGAGGCTATGACGTGGAAGGGAAAATCCGAGTTCAGGGGCGCGTCGTCCACTACGCCGCGCACAGTGAGCAGCACGAGGCCGTCCATCAGCACCGTCTGCCCTTGCGCCAATTGCCAGGAGCCGAAGCACTTTTCAGCCATTTTTTTAGAAAAAACTACCGCATTTGGTGCTGAAAGCACCGAGGCATCGCCGCTCAGCCAAGTCCAGTCGAAGATGTTGAAAAAAGCAGGCTCCACAAAAACGCCCTGCTCCTGCTCCTCGTCGGTGGCAAACTTGCGGCCTATTTTGCTGCCCGGCGAATCGGGTACCGTGATGGTGGGCCACATCGAATGCACCCTGGCGAAGTGCTCGAACTGCGGCACTTTTTGCTGCATCTCGTCCATCGCTGGTATCGGGATGCCGGGTGTGAAGTCCTCGCCGCCCTGTTCAGGGTTGAAGTCGTTGGTCACTGCCTGCACGATGCGGTCGTAGTTGGGTTGGTGCCGGTCGAAACTCATTTCGTAGTGTACCAGCCTGAACAGCAGCAGGCAAGCACAGATGCCGATGGCGAGGCCAACGATGTTGATGGTGGCGTACACCCGGTTTTTCGAGAGGGTGCGGAGGGCGAGGAGGAGATAGTTGGAGAGCATAGTTGTTGGCTGTTGGCTAATGGCTGTTAGCCTTTGGCTTTGGGCTATTAGCCAATGGCCAAAAGCCAAAGGCCAACAGCCTGATTACGGTTGCATTTCGCCTGTGCGCTCCATCGTGGTCACCTCGTCGCCAGAGCGGAGGTGGCGCACCAAGAGCCAGCGGCTGTCGCTTTGGCGCACCCAGGACATGGGCTGCACGGTGCTGTTGGGCTGGACAGGATCGAGGCGGATGTCTTTTTCACCGATCCAGGTGACGGACCACTGGCGGCTGTCGCCAAAATAGTAGCGGCCGTTTTGCCAGACTAACCAGCCTGACACGGGGTTGTTCCCGCCCGAAAGGTCGGCCACTTCGAGTGCGTTTTGCTGGTGAAACTGGAACAGCATCTGCAACGGCGAGCGGGCGGCTGTGCTTTTCCACATCCCCGCGAGCCACTGCATTTTTTGCGCGTCGCGCTGCTCGTAGGTGCGGTGCGGTGGCGGCACTACGGTCGTCAGGGCTTCGGGCATTTCTGAGGTTTGACAAGCCGTCAACAGCGCGGCGATAGCAAAAAGGAGGGCGGTAATTTTCATAGCCTATTTTTTAGGTGTTATGGGTCAATTCTATGCCAATGAGGCAGTGTGTTGGTTTTCAGTTTTTTAGCGTAATTTTTTTGAATATAGAATGCCCGAAAGCGAACGGACTTGTTCGCTTTCGGACACAGGATGCTTATGTTTGTGTCGCTTTCTCATCGCTCACGCTTTACTCCTGCCATGCGCTTACTCCTTGTTGAAGACGAACCCAAAACTTTGCAATCGTTGCGACAGGGCCTCGAAGAGCAGGGCTGGACGGTCAACACCGCTATCGATGGCGTAAGTGGGCTGCGTTTGGCCAGTCAGCAAGACTACGATGTGATTGTATCTGACATTACGATGCCCGGACTTGATGGCCTAGGACTCTGTCGTCAGCTCCGCTCCAACGGGCTGCAAACACCGATTTTGCTGCTCACGGCATTGGGAGAAACCGACGACAAGGTGATGGGATTTGAGGCGGGAGCCGATGATTACTTGCTCAAACCCTTCGAATTCAGGGAATTGCTGGCTCGTGTCAGGGCACTGGCTCGGCGGCCCGGTGCGACACTTCGGTCTGAGAACGTGTTGCGCTTTGCTGATGTGGAACAGGATTTTGACAGCCGGGCAGTGCGCCGAGCCGGGCAGTTGATCAACCTTACCCCGAAGGAGTTTGCGTTGCTCGAATTTTTCATGCGCAACCCTGGCAAGGTGCTGTCGAAAGTGGAAATCGCTGAAAAAGTGTGGGATGTGAATTTTGATACGGGTACCAACGTGGTGGAGGTGTATGTCAATTACCTGCGCAACAAGTTAGACAAGGCTTTTGAGCATAAACTCATCCACACACAGTTTGGGCAGGGGTATGTGCTGAGGGCAGATGTAGTCGTGTAGGGGCGGGTATTTTTCTTTGGATTCAAGGTAAAAACTTAGCCGCCCCGGTCCTCTCCTTGTCATGTCGCAGCGCAGCGGAGA
>JAYSUY010000804.1:0-3545 GCA_043718855.1 Saprospiraceae bacterium
ACCCTCAACCCTCAACCCTCAACCCTCAGCCCCTGTCTTTCGCTTGGGATACTCTTCTACAGCGCTACGTTACGCCTACCGGAAAAGCCAACTACGCAGGGCTGAAAGCCGACAAAGCCGCGCTCGAAGCCTACTGCAAAAGCCTCTCCGACAACCCCGTGCAAGACTCGTGGAGCCGTGAAGAAAAAATGGCCTACTGGATCAATGCCTACAACGCCTTCACCGTCAAACTCATCGTGGACAACTACCCCACCAAAAGCATCCTGAACTTTGACGGTGGCAAAACTTGGGATGTGAAGCGCATCAAACTCGGCGACAAAAAATACAGCCTCAACCAGATCGAGAACGACATTCTCCGCCCCCAATTCAAAGATGCCCGCATCCACTTCGCTATCAATTGTGCTGCCAAAAGTTGCCCGCCGCTACACAACCGGGCTTATACTGCTGATAACCTCGAAGCGACGCTCGAAGCCCGCACCAAAGCCTTCGTGAACGATGCCAAACACAACACGATCACGCCTACCAAAGCCCAGATCAGTAAGATTTTTGACTGGTATGGTGCCGACTTCGGCGACCTCAAAAAGTACCTGAACAAGTACGCCGACACGCAACTGAAAAACACGGCGACGGTCACCTTCAACGAGTATAACTGGGATTTGAACGAGTAGCAGTGGTGAGCAAATGAGGTGACTCAGACTGATTGGGCAAAAGGTCTGGCAGAGATTTGCCAAACAAAAAATCCCAGAGCAGCGTTTTTGCTGCTCTGGGATTTTTTTGTTTGGCAAAATAAACTTTCACCTACCTTTCGCCCAATCGGAATATTTGCAAAGCATCATCATTTTTAACAAAACGAAACATCCTTTTATTATGAACAACATGTTACTCTCCTCAGGGATTACGGCAGTCGTCGGGTTTCTCTGCAACAAGTTTCTACCTGGCTCGGCTATTTGGGCAGTGCCTGCCGTCAGCGCATTGGCGGGTATTTTCCTGAAACAAACTCCGAAAGACGGCGCAGTCTCTGGCCTTATGGGCGGCGGTGTGTTGGGCGGTTTGGCCAGTTTGTTGGGCGATGGCGGCGTGGGCAGCATCCTCGGCGCAGTGATGGGCGACAGTGCCAATGGCTTACTGGGCAACATCCTCGGTGGCGGCATATTGGGCGGTGCCGGTGGCGGTATCGGCGGTTTCCTGCAAGGCATGCTGAACAAAAGCAAAGCGGCCTAATTGGGCAGATTAAAATTGTTTTTTCAATGCACAATCCCCCGTCGGTTCCGGTTCCGACGGGGGATTTTTTTGTGTTCCGTTCCTACTTAGCCAGCCGCTTCAACTTCCGCAGGTAGGGTAAAAAATGCACTTCCACTGAGTGGCGTGGGCTTTTTACAAACTCCCGCTCAATGGCTTGGCCCTCTGCGCGGGCCAGCTGCTGCCAGTTGCTCGGCAATGTCCAGTGTCCCGTCAGCAGCCGGGCCACCAAGCGCGACTGGGCTTCCGACAGGGGCCATACGCTGCCCTGCGGCTGTACCAATCCAATGAAAAACAGCGACTTGTGTTCTGGATGAAATACCCGGAGGTAGAGCGGCACATTGGTCGCATCTTCCCAATCGAGGAAGTCTTGGGAGAAAAATGGAAAGCGCATTTTGTAGCCCGTAGCAGATATGATGGTGTCGTAATCTGCGCTCTTGCCATCGGTAAAATGCACTGTGGAGCCTTGCACACGCGAGACTCCGGGGCGCGGATGCACCTTGCCATGCCGTATTTTGTCGAGCAGTTCAGAATTTACCGTTGGGTGCGCCTGTGTGGGCGCAAAAGGCGGGCGAGGCAAACCATAATCGCGGTAGTCGCCTACCTGAATGCGCAGGCTGAGGCGGTGAAGCAGGTTTTGTACCGAGCGGGGCAGCCAGAGCATGTTGGCGGCGAAAGTATCGGTGGGTTTGCCCAGAAAAAACTTGGGTACGATGTACTGCGGCGAGCGAATGCTGATGTCCACGTGCTCGGCCACGCGGCTGCTTTCTACTGCACAGTCGCAACCAGAGTTGCCGCCGCCGACCACCAGTACGCGCTGGCCGACCAGCGCGCGGTTGTTTTTGAAGTTATGGGAGTGGAGGTATTTGCCTGAAAAATCATTTTTCCATGCTGGGTGGCGTGGTACAGAGTGGTGGCCGTTGGCCACCAACAGATAATCAAACGTCTCCTCAGTGCCGTCGCCGAGGGTAAGCCGCCACTGCTCATCTGCTACCTTTTCAACCGCCCGCACCTCTGTATTGAAACGAATAAATCGCTCTAAATCAAACTTTTGTGCGTAAGCCCGAAAATAGCCCAGCACCTCTTGATGGCTGGGGTAGTCGGGGTAATGGTCGGGCATCGGGAAGTCGCTGTACTGCGACAGGTGCTTGCTGCTGATGATGTGGGTGGTCTCGCACACGCTGCTGTGGCTGTCGCCAGCGGTGTATACCCAGTTGCCCCCGATCTGGTTGTTTTTTTCAAAACATACGATGTCGGTCAGTCCGGATTCGAGCAGGTTTTTGATGGCGGCGAGACCGGAGCATCCAGCCCCGATAATGGCGATGCGCATGACTTGTGGGTTGCTGGTTGGAGGGTTTCGGGTTCTGGCTGTCGAGTGAGCCATTCATAGTTCCTCGTTCATGGTTCCTCGTTCTTAGGCACCGGGTCGTGCATAGGGTGGTGGCTCCAGGGGTGGCAACGCAGGATGCGCTTGATGCCGAGATACAGGCCTTTAAAAATGCCCCATTCCTCAATGGCTCCGATCATGTAGTAAGAGCAAGTGGGTTGATAGCGGCATTTGTTCGCGCCAAGTAGGGGCGAAATCAGGATTTGGTACAGCCGAATGGGCAGGATAGCGAGTTGTTTGAGCAATTGCATAAGGGACGCTTCAACAATAACCCAGTCATTTGAGGTCAGCCAATTTTTCACCAGATAAGCCTATTTTTCTGCGAATAATGGGGTTATTTAAAGAAAAATAGGCGCGGTATGGTGGAACAAAGGGCGGCATCAAATGACTGGGTTATTGTTGACGCGTCCCTTATGACCGGATGAACGGCGGCAAAGGTAAGTGGCACAAATAACAACGCCGAGCCTTTGGGGGAGGGCCCGGCGTGCGGTCATTATTTGGCGCGTCAGTGAAAGAAAGAATCAGAATGGTTTAACTTTAACGATACGGATCTTGGGGAGGCTCCAGTCATCTGCTTAGGTCGGTTCAGGAGGCAACCACTTGAAGGAAAGGCACACGCACAAATCAAAAATCCTGAATAAAATTGGTTAATTTTGACGCATACAGGGTGTAATGCGTTCCATTTCCCTCATTTCATTTGGTAAAGTTGCAGACGCTGGAACCCAAGATTGTTTTCACAGTTTTTGGTAGTAATGGTCACTCGGGGTTATGGCTTTGGAGCTGGTTGCGGATTTTTCGCTCAGTGTTCAATTTACGAGTAGATAGTAGTCGTATTAGCCGTGTGATCGATTTTGATATAGAGGATGTCCATTGCACCTTGCTGATAGCCAGTGACAGCACTCCTGGTATCCGGAGTTAA
>JAYSUY010000805.1:0-10068 GCA_043718855.1 Saprospiraceae bacterium
CGGCGCACCCCGTTGGCGGCATCAAGATAGGCTGCTTCGCCCATCGTCCAGTTGCCACCCTGAGGGTGCTTGGCCTGCTCCACGAGTGCGGCGAACACATCGGCCAGCCCCTCGTTCAGCGCGCCCGCTTCACCCGCATAAATCAGTCCGCAGGTATTCTGGATCACCCCGTGCATACACTCGTGCGCCACGATGTCGAGCGATACGAGCGGCTTCCACAGCACACCGTCGCCGTCGCCGAGGCAGAGCCAGTTGCCGTTCCAGAGCGCGTTGTTGTAGTCCTTACCGTAGTGTACCCAAGCCAGCATCTGGCTGGTCGGCTGGTTGTCAAATCGTTGCCAATCAAAGTTTTGTGACATAAAGTCGTAGAACATTTCCATGCCCCAGTGGGCGGCCACTGGCACGGTCTGTTCCGGCTTTTCCCAAACCTTTGACATGTGTACGATATCCACATTGGGGCAAAAAGGCTGGTCGAGCGCGTCGCGTACCGCGATGCCGCGCTGTAGGTCGTGTAGCCGAAAGAGCGTCGTCGTGCCGCTGCTTGCGCAGGAGTCGGTGTTGATGTTCACCAAGCCATCCACGTACTTCGCCTTGCCCTGAGCGGGGGTGTGGCAGTGCTGCGTCATCGGCAGCGCGTGCAGCACCGAGCCAGTCAACGCATCCACAAATACTTGGTAGCGGGCCGCTTCGGGGCGCAGGGCGTAGAGGTCGAACTGCCAAGCGAGGCGCAGCACAGCATCTGCCGCCCCCCACCGTTCAGGCACGAGCGTCAGGTTTCCTTTCGGGAAAAATGTGGCGTGGGCATCGCCCGTAGCCGCCCGCAGGGTGGCTTCAAAGTCGGCGTTTTCCCAAGCATACTCCGTAGCAGGTAGCCACTGCTGGGCCAATGCGAGCGCGGCGGCTTCCGGCAGCGCGGGGCGGTCGGCGGCGGCGATTTTGCGAAAGAGCCTGCCATTGCCGGCAGTGAGCCAGCCGTCCGCCTCGTGCAGGTGGTATTCGCCGCCAGACACTGGTATGCCGCGCCAAGTCTGCTGCAAGCGGTGGTGTCGGTGGCCCGCAGCGTCAGTCTGGCTGCGCAGGAGGGTGAGGCCGTCATCGGCTCCCAGGGTCAGTTTTTCGCGGCATTGGCCTTGCAGGAACGCCGACAATGTTAGTTTTGCCGAAGGCGAAAACCGCAGCGCGGAGGATGTGGTGGTGTGCTGGGCTTCCGCAACGCTACCTGAGAGCAGGAGGGCAAGAAGCAGGAGGACGATTCTTTTCATGCTTGTTTAATTTGCAACAAAAATACTTCGCCCCGCTGCGCCCGTACAAGGGAATTTTTTGAGGAAAAATAAAACCAAACCCGCACTGAACACCATGCAAGTTCCTGAAAATCAACATTTCAGAACCGCTTAAACAGCAACATATGGAAGACAATCGACTACACAAAATACTCCGCTCGCTCTCGCAGGAGGAGTTGCGCGACTTCTTGAAGTTCGCCCAATCGCCTTGGTTTTGCCGCAAACCCAAGTGCGCGGCCTACTTGGAGGTCGTGCTGGAAGCCAAGGGCAAGTTCGATTCCAAATCGCTGCTGAAAGGTAACTTGCTCGAAAAACTCTTCGGCAAGGGAGCGGTGGAAAGCAATCTCGTGCAACTCCGCTCGGAGTTGGGGCGGCTGTTCCGGGCCTTCATGGTGCAGCAGCAGTTGGAGCAGCAGGCCAACACGCAGCGGTTCTTGCTGCTCGAAGGCTTCTCGAAGCACAAACTTGATGACCTCTACGACAGCGAACTGGAAGATTTTGAGCAGTCGTTCGACCGGGAGCAGGAAATGTTGCTCACCCGTTACCGCTTGCAGGAAATTCGACTGCACCAAGCGGCGCGTACCCAATCTGGGCTTGATTTGGCCCCCAGTGTTGAGCGGTTCAACCACTACGCGCTGCTGGAAAAACTCAAGCAGGGATATGCTCTGCTCTCCGACATCCGGGTACACGGCGGCCCTGCCCAGCACTGGTTGCTGACGGAACTGGATTTTTTGGTCGCGCTGCACCGCAACACCATTCGGGCGCAGCCTCTGCTCGAAGCCCATTACCAGATGTTCGAGTCCCTGAAAAATATGTCGCCCACCGCTGCGCTGCTGCCCGCACAGCAGGTGCTTGACGGACACCCTGACGAGATGCCAGACTCGGAACGCAAGGAACTGCGAAAAAAACAGTCGGCTTACTTGACCATGAAATTCAACGCCGGGCATTTCAGCACACTACCTGAATTGGATGGTTTTTACCAAATCGCACTGCTGATTTTCAAGGAGTTGGACGAAAAAAACTGGCTCTTGGAGGAAGAGTACCTGCCGCCGCTGCGCTTCAAAAATGTGCTGACCACTGCTCTCAACACCGGGGACATCCAATGGGCGGAGGACTTTCTGGAACGCCACCTGCCCCACATCCACCCAGACCACCGGAAGGCGGTGAAGATGTTCAGCCGGGGCGCGATAGATTTTTATGCGGGCAGGTTCCCAGAAGCATTGGAGACACTCGCGCAAGCCGACACCAAACTGAGCGATTTTTTTTATCTCGACATCAACTCCATGAAGATGCGCATCTGTTTGGAGGACAATGAGGAGCGAGGGATTGAGACCATCTACGACAACGTGCGCAAGCGGCTGGCACAAAAAAACGTAGCCCCCAACCATGTTGAGGGCTACGGCAATTTTTACAAAATGCTCAAAAAGATGTTCCGGCTGAAAAACGACCCCAACACAACGCGCTCCAAGTGGGAAGTTTTGTATCAGGAATTGGAGCAAACCAACCCGGTAAACCAGAAGAAATGGCTGCTGGAAAGGGTAGCCAAAATGATTTGACACCTCACATCCGCAAGTCCTCCACCTTCACGCCGGGGTATTTTTTCGGGTCGAAGGTGAAGTAGTCCGCCGCGAATTTTTTGTTGGGCGAGAAGCGGGTGATGGCGAACGTGTAGCGCGAGCCATCTTTGTTGAATGCCTTGACGCTCTGGATCGTGCCGGCTTTTTCGTCAATTGCCAACCGCAGTTTGGAGTACTCTGATTTTTTGTCTTTCGGCTTGAACTCGATTTGGGTCAGCACCTTGCCGCCTTCGGTAATTTTGTCCACGATGGCATAGATGAAATCGCCCTTTTGATATCGACTGAGCAATTCTTTGGGGGTCAGAAATGTGTTGTCGCTGCCTTTTGCTGAGGTGTTAATCTGTACTTCGTTGTTCTTTTTCAGGTACACCCAAGTGGTCTTGCTGTCGTTCACGATCACCTGCTGATCCATCTCTAATCGGAACTTGTCGCCCTCCTGCCCGATGCTGCCTTTCTGCACTTCTTTGGGCTGCTGGGGCATCTCGATGGTGAGCGAGAAAGCGGCTTCCAGCGTCTTGTAGGCATCGTATTTTTTGCGAATTTTGTCCAGCACCTTCTTCGCTTGGGGGTCGCTTTTTTCGGGTGGGGCGGTGGGTGACTGGGCAGATGCGCTACAGAGCGCAAACAAGGTTATGAGGCAAAATATCAGTTTTTTCATATCGAAATGTGCTTTTTTTGTCCCTAAAACGAGCAAACGCGGTCAGAGTTGCAGGGTTGGGAGGTTAAAGATTGGTTATCGGGGCTGGTTCTTGGTTGTCGAGAACCCACAACCTAGAAGATGATAGACGGAAACGAAAAATGTTTGGCGGCAAAAACAGCGAGGACAAACACCTAAGCGGTTTGGATGTTTCGCTGTGATGGCCTTCCTCGTTTTCTACATCACCTGTCCCGACGAACCGACCGCACACCACACGGCGCAGCACTTGCTGGAACGCCGCTTGGTGGCTTGTGCCAATATTTTTCCCATCACCAGCGCGTACTGGTGGCAGGGGGCCATCCAGCGCGAGGGCGAGTGGGTGTGCATCGTGAAGACCGGGAAAGATTGGGAGGAAAAAGTGGAGGCCGCTGTGCAGCACATCCATCCCTACGAGGTGCCCTGCATCATGCGCTTCGAGGCGCGGGCGAATGCGGCGTATGAGCAGTGGATAAAGGAGGAGGTTGATGAGGTTGATAAAGTTGATGAGGGTTGATGAGGTTGATTATCAACCTCATCAACCCTCATCAACCTCATCAACCCCTAAAAATCACTGATCAAAAAACGAGTCGTACTGATTGCCGCCGCGCTCCACTTTGGTGGGTGTGTGGGCGGGCTTGTTGAGATCGAGTACCTCGGAGGAGGAGTTGGCTTGGGCGATGATCTTGTTCTTGTCGCCGCCGAGCAGGAATGAAGTGCCTTCTTTCTCCCACTTGTCGAGCATTTGCAGGCCCTCCTCCTCGAACACGCCGTTTTGCAGGTCGATGGACTCCATGATGTTCTTCGACATGTCCATAAAGCGCTCCATCTCGCCCACCTTTTGGCCCACGTCTTCGGCCATCGCTTCGAGCGCCATGTCGTACATGTACTTCTTGTCCGAGTTGCCGCTCAGGATGTCCATCGCCGAGCGGATGGCCGAGTGGCTGGCCTTAATGGCCTTGTACTCCTGCTCCTTCACCACCACCTGGTCGCTGAGGTCTTCGAGCATGATCTCGGAGTTTTCGTACATCTTGCTCAACACCCGGTACAGCACTTCCATGCGCTTGTAGAGGTCTTCAAGTTTCATGTTGCTCTCCTGCAAACGGCCCGCTTTACGCGATTTGAGCACCATGATGGATTCTTTGCCCGTCTCTTTGGCCTTGCTGGCGATACCCAAGTTGCTCTGGATGTCGCGCTGGTTCTGCTTGATGATCTCGCCCAGTTTGTACATCTGGCCTTTCAAACGGCTGATCTGGGTGTTCATCTTGCCGAGGCTGTCCTTCAAATCCTCGATGTAACTTTTCAGTACGCCGATGGGATCGATATTGACAAAAATGCCCGTGATCCAGCGCATCACCGACTTGTACATGTACCAGATCAGGTTGCGCATTTTGGGGTCGAGCACCATGTAGATGAGTGCGGCCAGCGCACCCAAGCCAATGGCTAAGTTCACACCCTGCCAAACGATGGTCGCCAAAATGGGGAGCAAAAAATAAGCAGCGGCACCTATGCCAGCCACCATAAACAGTCCGCCCGCGATACCTTCGGGACGTTGCCAAAAACCTTTTGGCTTGATCGGTTGTAAATCAGTCATGTTGATGTTGATTCGTTTTAGATGTTGATTTGCGTATGAAAAAGGGTTGATGAGGTTAATGAGGTTGATGAGGTTGATTATCAACCTCATCAACCCTATCAACCTTACCTGTTGAAAAGCCCCCTGAAAAACGCCTGCACCGTATCGCGGAAGCGCTCATTGATGACGAACAGGATGACAAAAGCCAGCACAAACAGCCAAAAAAGGCTGAGAAAGACTTTCAAGAGTTTGAAAATGAGCCAGATGGCCAGCAAGCCAGCGATAAAGGCGATGAAAGGGTTTTTGATCAATTCTCGAATGTCCATAGCGTAAAGATTTAGGTGGTGATTGGTGGAGTGGTGATTGGTCTATGTAGTGGGCATCTCGACCAATCACCAATAAACCAATCACCAATCAACTACTTGAGGTATTGCTGAATTTTGGCGGCATCGTCTTGAATTTGGCCAGCCACTGAAGCGAAGGTGGCTTCGAAGTCGGCTTTGGTCGTCTCGATTTTCACCGTGGTGTCGCTGATCTCGCTGCGCACTTGTTCGCTGCGCTGACGATGCTCTTCGATCTGCTGAGTCAACTGCTTGATCTGCTCCGTTTTCTGCTGGATGGCGGCTTCTAGGTTTTTGATTTCTTCCTCGCGGCCCCCGATCATCTTGGCGCGTTGCTGCACATGGGCTTCGTTGAACTTGGCCTGCTCCGTGCCTAATATTTGAAGGTAAAACTGCGCAGACTGGATGAGGCCCTGCTGTGTCACGCCCATCGTCTGGGCCATCGCGTAAGCCGACTTGAAGCGGGTGGCTTCGTCCATCTGCATCTGGGCGAGGTTGTGGATCGATTGGCGAAACTCGAAGTAGTCGAAGCCTGGCTGATTGTTTTTCTCCAAAGCCGAGGAGAGTATGCCCATGAACTTGTCAGTCACGGATCCGCCAGCAGATACGGCGGGGCGAGCAGCTGTTGGTTGTGGCACAGAGGCTTGTTGTTCAGGCTGTTGAGTGGGCTGCGCTGTGGAAGCACCAGCCTTCTGGGGTTCATCAACAAGGAAAACGGACTTGAACTTTGTTAAAAAATCGCTCACGGAATAGAAGTTGGTTGCTGGTACTTGGTTGTCAGTCACGAATGTCACAATGACGCTCCCCCAGAAACAGGGTCAAAAGTGGAGCGGCTGCACTGCGTTGCCCCCAAATCGTCGGCGACAATCCGGGAATTTCGGACAAAGAAAGACATTTGAGCCGACAAAAAGAAAACTGATACCTTGCACAAAATTTGCCACAGCACATGATAGCGCTCGAAGTTTTGCAAACCACCCACACCATCGCCGAATACCTCGCCCGCGAGGATGCGGCGGCGGTACAACATGAATTCAACAACGGAACCATCACAGAAATGGCAGGCGGAATCATACCTCACAACGCGGTCAAGGCCCGCTTTTGCTCGTTGCTCGACCGGGTAATCGAACACCCCAGCATCCCTCACGTCGTCCTCAACAGCGACACAAAAGTGCGCATCGAGCGCACAAACAGTTTTGTTTACCCCGACGTGACCGTGAGCGATGAGATGCCCGAATACTACACCACGCCTGACAGCAAACTCCGCCGAGACACCATCACCAACCCGCTGCTCATCGTCGAAGTGCTTTCCGAATCCACCCGCGACCACGACAAAGGCGGTAAATTCGACGACTACTGTACTATCCCCGGCTTCCGGGAGTATATCCTGATAGAACCAGAGGCCGTGTGGGTCAAATCCTACTTCCTCCAAGAGCCAGAGTGGGGCCTCTGGAAAATCCAGACGCTGACCGAACTGACCGACACCCTCACACTCCACGCCCTCCAAGTCGACATCAAACTCGCCGACATCTACGCCGTGCTGGAAAAACTCCCTCAAGGTGCCGAATCAATGACGAAATGACCCCCAATGACGCAATGCCTACCTTCGACGTAACCATCCCCGTCCTCAACGAAGAAGCCACCCTCAACCGGCAAGTGCGCATCCTGCACGACTTCCTCAGCCTACATTTTCCTGACCGCGACCAGTGGCGCATCGTAATTGCCGACAACGGCAGCACCGACAACACCCGCCATCTTGCCGCTGCGCTGGCCGATGAACTGCCAGAAGTGCAACTCGTACAAGTGCCAGAAAAGGGCGTGGGCCTCGCCCTCAAAACCTCTTGGGCGCAGAGCCAAGCCGACATTGTGGGCTACATGGACTTGGACTTAGCCACTGATTTACAGCATTTTATCCAAGCCTACCACGCGCTCGCCACCGAAGGCTTCGATGTGGTGTACGGCACCCGGCTCCACCGCAAGTCGCGCGTCATTGGCCGCACCTTGAAGCGCGAGATCACCTCGCGGGCCTTCAATTTTATCCTGAAAACCTATCTCGGCACCCGCTTCTCCGACGGGATGTGCGGCTTCAAGTGGCTCCGCCGCGAACTGGTGCAGCCGCTCATGGACGGCGGCGCAATGAGCAACGGCTGGTTTTTTAGCACCGAACTGCTCACAGTGGCCGAGTGGAAGGGCCTGAAAATGTGCGAACTGCCCGTGAAATGGACCGACGACACTACGGGAAGCAAAGTGAACATACCTCGCTTGGCAAAGCAGTACCTAGCGGCGATGCGGGTCTTAAAACGGCGAAGGGTGGAAGGTGGAAGGTAGAGGGTGCGTCACGCCTTCCACCCTCTACCTTCCACCCTCCACCCTCAAAGCACAAACTTGTACCTCGGCCCAATCGCCACAAACCCCTCCCGCTCATAAAACCGCAGCGTCTTGGCGTACTCCTCGCCGGGCGTGGTTACCTCCAAACGTTTCCAGCCGCGCTCCTCGGCCAGTGATTTGGCAGCGTCGAGCAGTATTTTTCCCACCCCTTCAGAGCGGTAGTTTGGCACCACGTACAGTTCGTTGAGCACACCGATGTAGCCCCCGGCATAGAGTGAAAGCGTCTCGGCGATGGTCAGTACGCCCACCGCGTCGCCGTCGTCGTCGGTGGCCAGCAAGGTAGAATGGTGGTCGTCTGCCTCGGTTTCGGCAAAAATATCGGCGATCTCTTCGGCGGTAGGCGTGTGGCCCACCTCTTCAAAAAGGGCGGCGAGCAGTACAGCGACAGTACCCGTGTGGGTTTCGTCGGCTACGACAAGGTGTATCATTTTTGAAACGATGAAGGATGAAGTATGAACGAGGAACTATGAACAACTGAGAACACTCGTTTTACGAGAGGTGCATTTCTTTCGCAGCAATTTTCAGAAAATTGCCGCATCGTTCATCGTTCATCCTTCATAGTTCCTCCATGACTCTCCTCCTCGGCACCGCCCAATGGGGCTGGAACACCACCCGCACCGAAGCCTTCCGCCTGCTCGACGCTTGGCTCGCCGCCGGCCACCGTGCGGTGGACTGTGCCACGAATTACCCCATCAACCGCAATCCCGCCGATTTCCGCGCAGCAGAAAAAATCCTGCACGAGTACGTCCGGGCGCACGGCCTGCACGACTTGCAGGTGACCATGAAAATCGGCAGCCTCGACAACCTCCGCTCGCCCGACGTGAATCTCGCTCCTTCGTTCGTCCTGATGATGGGCGAAGAGTACCTCCGCCTGTTCGGCGAAAACCTCCGCTGCGTCATGCTGCACTGGGACAACCGCGACGACGAGGCTGCCATCCACGACACCCTTGCCGCGCTGGCTGTTTTGGAAAAAAACTACGACCTGCGCCCCGGACTGAGCGGCATCGCCCACCCCGAAGCCTACGCCCGCGCCAACGCCGACATGGCGCTGACTTTCGATATTCAGTTGAAACACAACGTTTTTCAGTCAGATTACGAGCGCTACGCGCCGCTGCGGCTCGCCTCTCATCCCTCGCCCCTCACTCCTCACCCCTCACCTACTCTGACCTGCGCCTACGGCATCAACGGGGGCGGAGTAAAACTTGACGCAGCATACCGCAGCGACAGCACCTACCTCGCTCGTGGCGGCGACCCCGAAAAAGTGGCGGCTGCTCTGGAAAAAATCCGCGCCCTGCTCCCCGGTTGGGCTACCGCCTTCGTGCGTCCGCCAGTGAAAACCATGAACCACATCGGGCTGATTCACGCTGGGCTGCATCCCGGTATCCAGAGCATTTTGCTGGGCGTTTCGTCGGTGGCGCAACTGCACGAGACGCTGGATTTCTGGCGAAATCTGGAAACGTTCGACTACGCGGACGTGTGGGCGGCGTTGCAAGCGCATCTGAGGTGAGGGTGTTTTGACAATACCGCGTGACGGCATGGGACGCGGACAGGACAGATCAACCTGATTAGTTCTACTTTGTCACTCTAAAAAAAGTGTAAAAACTCAGCCACCCTTGTTTCCTGAACAGGGCATTGGTGGCTACTGAAGCAGTTCCAAATCTCCGCTCGAAGGGGGCGATATTTTTGAACGGGGAGAGGGAGGGGCTGTTTTGCCTCGCTTGGCACCAAGCCTCCGAACAGCTCGCCAAGCGTGGGCCGGTGGGGGTGAAAACAAAATAGTACTGACTACACTTCTGACCAAATCCTGACCGCCCTTTTTTTCAGTCACCATAACCTTGCGGCAAAATTTTCCACCATGTCTTTTTCGCTCAAAATCTACCGTGCTGTATGTCCCGCGCTGCCGCTCTTGACCACTCTTTTTTGCTCAGCATCCGGTTTGTATGCCCAACACCCTTCATCGGGCCAGCCACCAGCCCCGCCCAAACCCGAAACCCACCTGAAAAATATCCGCCAACTCACCTTCGGCGGTGACAACGCCGAGGCTTACTGGAGCCCCAACAGCAAGTCGCTCACCTTCCAGAGCAACAACCCGAAGTGGGGCTTGGAGTGCGACCAAATCTTCACGATGCAGGTGAGCAAGGCCGCTGGCGACAGCACTTACCAGCCGCAGCGCATCAGCACGGGAAAGGGCCGCACGACTTGCTCGTACTTCATGCCCGATGGGAAGAGCATCCTGTTT
>JAYSUY010000806.1:0-3537 GCA_043718855.1 Saprospiraceae bacterium
CCCGCGCTTTAGCCGGGGGATATGACGCAGACCAACCAACCGGGGTTTTAACCCCAAAATGAATACTTCAGGGTTGAAACCCACCAGAGTTTGGTTCGTTTCTGCCCCGTCTAAAGCGCGGGGGTTAGTCAAAAAACGACCCGCTACGATTCCGTTTTTCCGTAAAAACCAACACTCACGAGTTCATCATTTTTCATTCATAATTCACCATTACAATGAGTTACGCAGCAATTGGAGCAGGTTTGGCCGCCATCGGCGCCGGTATCGGTGTAGGTACGATTGGTGGCAAAGCCGTTGAAGGCATTGCCCGTCAGCCCGAAGCAGTGGGCGACATCCGCGCAAACATGATCCTGACCGCCGCCCTCGTCGAGGGTGCCGCTCTGGTGGCGATGGTGTTGTCTTTCTTCGTGAAAGCGGCAGGCTAAGAGTTACGCTCTCCGGGTCGCGTGAGCAACGGTTGGTTCGTTCTGCCGCCCGGTTTTTTTGAAAGAATAAGGCTTGGCCTTTTTTTGAAAAATGCCAAGCCCCTAACCATACGTACTGCGCTCTTGCGGTACATTCATCACTTTCACCCGCCAAAGCCAAAGCGAAGGCGGGCATCATTCATCATTCATCATTACGATAAATGGTTTTTCTGGCAGATTTTTCCGTCATCAAGCCCGAACCCGGCTTGCTTATTTGGACGACCATCATCTTTGGCTTGTTCTGGTTCTTGATGAGCCGATTTGCGTTCAAGCCCATCGGGGCTGCGCTCAAGCAGCGTGAAATTGACATTCAAAGTGCCCTCGACGAGGCCAAAAAAGCCCGCGAGGAAATGTCGCAGCTACAAGCCGAGAACGAAAAACTGCTGGCCCAAGCCCGCGAGGAGCGTTCGGCTATCCTGAAAGAGGCCAAAGAGGCAAAGGAGGAAATCATCGCCGAAGCCAAGGAACGCGCCAACGCCGAGTACAAGCGCAAGGTGGAAAGCGCCATCCAAGACATTGAAAATCAGAAGATGGCGGCAATGGTGGCCCTGAAAAATCAGGCGGGCCAACTGGCGATTGACATCGCCGAAAAGGTGCTGCGCAAATCGCTCGCCAACAAGCCAGAGCAGGAGGCTTACGCCAAATCGCTGGCCGAATCCATCCGCTTAAATTAAGTTGATAAGGGTTGATGAGGTTGATAAGGTTGATAATCAACCTCATCAACCTCATCAACCTCATCAACCTCATCAACAAAAAAATGAGCGTCACCAGAATCGCTACCCGCTACGCCAAGTCGCTGATTGAGCTCGCCATTGAGCAGGGCAAACTTCCGCAGGTGAACGCCGACGTGAACACGTTGGCCGTCGCCGCGAAGAACCGCGACCTGTACCTGATGCTGAAAAGCCCCATCATCAGCAACGACCGCAAAAACGCCGCGCTGAATGCCCTGTTTGGCAGCAGCATGGACAGCCTCACCATGGCTTACCTCACTTTGCTGGTCAACAAAAATCGCGAAGGCTACCTGCCCGAAATCGCAGCGGAATTTACGGAGCAGTACAAGGTCATGCAGGGCATCACCTCTGTGAAAGTCATCACCGCCGCCCCGATGAGCGATGCTGTGATGGCCGACCTGAAAACCCGGCTGCTGGCGAGCGGTGTGACCAATGCCCACCTTGACATCGAGACCCAAGTCGATCCCGAACTCATCGGCGGCTTTGTGCTGGAGTTCGACAACAAACGCTATGACGCTTCGATGGCAGCCAAACTGGCCGAACTGAAATCGGAGTTCACGAAAAACCTGTACGTCAAAGAATTCTAGGAGTTATGAGGGATGAGTTATGGGTGATGAGTTGTTTTGCAAACACTTATGACTATGACTCAGTGCCTCGCATAACTCATAACTCATAACTCATAACTTACAACTCAGATAATGGCAGACGTTAGACCGGAAGAAATCTCCGCGATATTGAAACAGCAACTGTCCGGCTTTGGGGCCAACACCAACCTCGAAGAAGTAGGCACAGTGCTGCAAGTGGGCGACGGCATCGCTCGCGTCTATGGCCTCAACCGCGCGCAGTCCGGTGAACTGGTCGAATTTGAAGGCGGCGTTCGCGCCATTGTGCTCAACCTTGAGGAAGACAACGTGGGCGTGGTGCTCATGGGCAGTTCCGAAGGCATCCGCGAGGGCAGCGTGGTGAAGCGTACCGGCCAAATCGCTTCCATCCAAGTCGGCGAAGGTTTCGCAGGGCGTGTGGTAAACCCGCTGGGCCAACCCATTGACGGCAAAGGCCCCATCACTGGAGTGAAGTACGAGATGCCGCTGGAGCGCAAAGCCCCCGGCGTGATCTACCGCCAACCCGTGAACGAGCCGCTGCAAACCGGCGTGAAAGCCATCGACGCGATGATCCCCATCGGTCGCGGCCAGCGCGAACTCATCATCGGCGACCGCCAGACGGGCAAAACCGCTATCGCGGTGGACACCATCATCAACCAGAAAGAATTTTACGACCGGGGCGAGCCGGTTTACTGCATCTACGTCGCTTGTGGCCAGAAGGCTTCGACCGTCGCGCAGGTGGCCCGCACGCTGGAAGAAAACGGCGCAATGGCCTACACGGTCATCGTGGCATCGTCGGCTTCCGACCCGGCTCCCTTGCAGTTCTACGCACCGTTCGCGGGTGCCGCCATCGGCGAGTTTTTCCGCGACACGGGCCGCGCCGCGCTCATCGTGTACGACGATCTTTCCAAGCAAGCCGTCGCCTACCGCGAAGCATCACTGCTGCTGCGTCGCCCGCCGGGCCGCGAGGCATACCCCGGCGACGTGTTCTATCTGCACAGCCGCTTGCTCGAACGCGCCGCAAAAGTCATCAACGACGACAAGGTTGCCAAGGAGATGAACGACCTGCCCGAAAGCCTCGTGAAAGCAGGCCTCATCAAGGGCGGCGGTTCGCTCACGGCATTGCCCATCATCGAGACGCAAGCAGGCGACGTGTCGGCTTACATCCCGACCAACGTGATCTCGATCACCGACGGCCAGATTTTCTTGGAATCCAACCTGTTCAACGCAGGTGTTCGCCCGGCCATCAACGTGGGCATCTCGGTGAGCCGCGTAGGCGGCAACGCGCAGATCAAGTCCATGAAAAAAATCGCCGGCACGCTCAAACTTGACCAAGCACAATACCGTGAGTTGGAGGCTTTCTCCAAGTTCGGCTCCGACTTGGATGCCGCTACGCAAGCCGTGCTGGCCAAAGGCGCGCGCAACGTGGAAATCCTAAAACAGGCCCAATACAGCCCCGTTTCGGTGGAAAAACAGGTTGCGATCATCTACCTCGGCACCAATAACCTGCTGCGCGACGTGCCGCTCGATAAGGTGCGCGAGTTCGAGCACCTCTTTTTGGAGCGCATGGAAAGCAAACTCCCCGATGTGCTGGAGGAATTCCGCAAAGGCAAATTGGACGAGGGAAGCCTCACCAAGATGAAAGCATTAGCCGCAGACCTTGCTGGCGGATACCGAAAATAAAAAGCAGTTATGAGTTATGAGTTATGAGTTGCCCACACGTCGGACACCTCATAACTC
>JAYSUY010000807.1:0-10041 GCA_043718855.1 Saprospiraceae bacterium
CCACCAGCCGCTCAGCCTGCTCTTTTTTTTGTGGCTCCCTACGCTTTGCTTCGGCCAGAGCGATGCGCCCGAAAAGCCCGTCATCTTGACTTCCAAAGACAGCCTTTGGCTGATTGTGGAAGAAGAAAAAAAGTACATTCTGCACCCAGTGAAGCCCAAGCAGACCCTGTTTTCTATCGCCCGATATTACAGCCTGAGCCTCGCCGACCTGTTTGAGCACAACCCCGATTTTCGTACAGACCCAACGTTGCACACCGGGTCGCGGGTAAAAATCCCCATCCCCAACAAGGCCATCAAGCGCTACAAAACCCCCGGTTTTGTGGCTGCCAAAAACACTTCGATCTACTACATCGTGCAATACGGCGACAACCTGTACCAGATCAGCAAGCGCAATTTTGATATGCCAGTTGATTCTGTATCCAAGCGCAACAAGTTGAAAAACAACAACATCCGGCCCGGCCAACTGCTCCATGTTGGTTGGATGGGTACCGAAGGCGTACATGAAGATTGGAGAACCAAAAAAGAATCTCCGCCCTCCGATGCCCTCAAAACCCGCTACCAAGAAGAAAAGAAAAAACGCCGCGAAGTAGATTCGCAAGGCGTGTGCTTCTGGCAAAAAGACAGCAAAGAAAAAGGCGACCTCTACGCCCTCCACCGCGAAGCAGCCATCGGCACCCCCATTGCTGTCACCAACCCGATGTTCAACCGCACCGTGTACGCCAAAGTCATCGGGCGCATCCCAGATGGCTACGAGCGCAATGTTGAGGTCGTACTCTCGCCCGAAGCAGCCCGCAAACTGGGCGCGAAAGACCCTCGCTTTTTCACCAAAGTCAAGTACCTCAAGTAAGGAACGATGAACGATAAACGAGGAACTATGAACAACTTGCCCTTTTGAATTACAATGATTTGAATCGGCACTTTGCCTCGTTCATAGATACTCGTTCCTCGTTCATAGTTCTTCGTTCATAGTTCTTCGTTCATAGTTCATCCTTCCATGCAACGTACTTTTTTCCTCGCCCTCATCCTGCTCGCCGCCCTGAGCGCCTGCAAACAAGACCCGAAAAACCCTGCCGCTGGTACACCTGCCAACACGCAGCCCTCGCTCACCGCCAGTCCGCTTATACTTGGCGGACAGTGGATTGCGATGGATTTTTGCTCCCGCGCCAATCAGTACGGCTCAGTATTGGGAGCGATGAACTACGCCCACATGCCCTACTGCTTTGCCTTCGATGTCAACCCGGAGCGGCCCGATAGCGTGACGTGCTACAACGGCATCGAGACCTTCAAACTGGCTACAAAATACAGCGGCGACACCTTGCTGCTGCTCAATGCCCGACCAGACAAAAACCTCTTCCTGATCTACGATTCGAAGGGCGACAAGAGCATCACCATGTTCGATGCTACTACCGAAAATGCCCAAATGGACCGCTTCGTGAAATCGAAAGCCAATGCTCGTGACGGCTACAGGGCCTTCCTTACAGCACTCAACCACAACGTGTTCGGTGGTACCCTCACCCCACTTGGCAAAGGCGCGTCAGCACAAGTCATGTTCACTCCGGGCGGCTTCATCCAGGGCATGAGCGACTACGACCGTTACGAACTCTGCACCGCTGGCGACTGCTTCGTCACGGGCGACAAAGTGGATGTAGTAACCTTCCGCAAGCGAGAAAAGGAAGGCTCTGACAGGATGTTAGGGTTCAAGTACAGTGCCCAAAACGACACCCTCACCTTTTATAACTTGCTGAACAAGAACCCGAAAGAAAAAGGAGCCTACGCACTCGGTGGCGTAGCGTACCGGTTTTTGAGGAAACAGCAGTGATGGGATTGATTCGATTGACCACATTGCCCACATTGCCCACATTCTTCATATTGACCACATTGACCACATTAATTCTATGGCTTCTGCGCTCAAAAATCTTTCCGCCTACGACGACAGCACCCTCCCGGCGGCTGACGAAATGACCTTCGGCATTGTCGTGGCCGAGTGGAATCCCCGCATCACCCACGCCCTGTACGAAGGCTGCTACGATACCCTCTTGAAGCACGGAGCCAAGCCCGAAAACATCCACACCATACAAGTGCCAGGCTCCTTCGAGTTGCCCGCTGGCGCGCGGATACTGGCCAGTCGGCATCACCCCGATGCCGTCATCTGTCTCGGCTGCGTCATCAAAGGCGAAACGAGCCACAACGAGTACATCAACAACGCCGTCGCGCACGGGCTGACCAGCCTGAGCATCGCATCGGGCCGCCCGTTCATCTTTGGCGTGCTTACCCCCAACGACGAGCAACAGGCCCTCGACCGCGCAGGCGGCCAGCACGGCAACAAAGGCGTAGAAGCCGCCGTCACCGCCATCCGCATGGCCGCGCTGAAAAATGAAAAACCAGAAGGCAAGCGAAAAATAGGATTCTAAGCCAAGCGCAAGTGCCGGGGCGACTTCGGAGTCGCCCCGGCACTGTACTTTCGCCCCACCGCTGCACACCTTTTTTTTGCCAAAAAACCGCATTCACAAAACTTCGGCAGGTAAACCCTCACCTTCCCACCGTCTACCGTCCTCGCCATGCCTACACGCCGTACTTTCCTCAAAACCACCGTGCTCGGAGGCTTGGCCACCACCGCTACGGGATGCCTTCAATCCGGTGACCCAAAAAATACGCCGCCACTTGACGAGCGGGATTTCCCACTCGCCATCGCTACTTGGGGGCCAAACACCAAAGCTACTGCCGCCGCCTGGCAGGTGCTTTCCCAAAACGGCTATGCGCTGGATGCCGTCGAAGCCGGAGCCAGAGTGCCAGAAGCCGACCCCGCCGACACCAGCGTAGGCTACGGTGGCTTCCCCGACCGCGACGGCATCGTGACCCTCGACGCTTGCATCATGGACGAACACGGCAACGCAGGCTCCGTTTCCTGCCTCCGCGACATCATGCACCCCATCAGCGTCGCCCGCCGGGTGATGGAGAAAACCCCGCACGTCATGCTCGTGGACGAAGGTGCTCGGCAGTTTGCGCTCAGCGAAGGCTTTTTGCCCGAAAACCTCCTCACCGACATTGCCCGTGAAGCTTGGGAAAAGTGGAAACTCAAGGCAGAGTACAAACCCAAGATCAATGTGGAGCGGCACGACACCATCGGCATACTCGCCCTCGATACACAGCACCGCATCGCCGGTGCTTGCAGCACCAGCGGCATGGCTTGGAAAATGCACGGCAGGGTAGGGGACAGCCCCATCATCGGGGCAGGCATGTTTGTGGACAACGAAGTGGGCGGCGCGGCCTCCACTGGCCTGGGCGAACTCGTGCTGCGCACCCTCGGCAGTTTCCTTGTCGTGGAAGAAATGCGGCGTGGCGCACATCCGCAAGAAGCGGTCGAGACCGCTGTCAAGCGCATCTCCCGCAAATACCCGGAGCAGACCAAAGAAGCCCAAGTCGGGTTTATCGCCATTGATAAATTTGGGCGACACGGAGCCTACGGCATTCATCCGGGGTTCAACTTTGCTATCTATCAGCGTGGCGAAAACCGGGTAGTAGAGGCTGGGTCGCTGTTTGCAAAATAGCCGACCCAACCCCCGACCCCCTCTCCGAATGGGAGGGGAGTTGCGACAAACACCGCGACATCACAGTGCGAAATCTCGTCTCCCCTCCCGTTGGGGGCAGGGTCGGGGTTGAAAAAGAAACGCCCACTTTTCAGCAGCCCTGTCCTATCTACACAAAACTTGAGTGTTGAAAAAAAAGCACGGCAATACCTCGCTGTGCTTTTTTTGTGTGAAAAATGTTGTCGAAAAATTGGTCGCCAACAAACTTCCTCAACTTCGCAACTTGTTTTTTACACGTTCCTAAAACCCTTCCAGCGTTTTGTTTTTAGGCTAAAACTTCGGGCAAAGAATCTCCTCGTTGTCGTAGTTGCCGAGGTAAGCCACCGAAATCTCGAATGCACCCTGCCGCTGGTTGGCCCCCAACGCCCTGAGATTCAGGTCGTAACTCAGGCCGATCAGCACGTTGTTGAACTCGATGCCAGCCAGCGCGACCAGCGCATCCAGTGCCATGCCATCGCTGTTGCGCACTGGCCTGGCCCAGCCGCCGAGGTGCAAAGCCGTGCCGCCATACTGGCCCATCGCCATGCGGAAGTTGGCCCCAGTGTTGACCTGCAAATGCGGCCCCTGGCTGGCCACCAGAAAGCGCGGCAGCAGCGATACGCGCCCGTCACGGCTCAACGGAATATTGGCCGCCACCTGTGCCGAGTAGCGCGGGTAGAGTTTCGCTCCGGCTATGGCATCTTCAAAAAAAGCAGTGCGCGGTTTGCCCGCATGGTGGAAAGCCGCACCTGCGTACACCCGTCCGCTTCGGCCCATCTGAGCGGTGTAGTTCAGCCCCAAGTTGAGGTCGGTGAACGAAAAATTGTTCTCCGGCAAGTTTTCGCCCGTGCCGAAGGTGTAGCCCGTCAGGCCATCGAATTGGTCGTGAAAGGTGAGTGCAGCGTAACTCACGTTGCGCTGCGTCAGGCCGCCCTGCACACCGAGGCTCAGGTATTGTTTGTTGTTGACACCCAGCGACTTGTGGAATGCCGCCGAGATCGCGATCTGGGTAGTGCTGAAATCCACGATGCCCGCTTTGTCGTTGCTGAACAGCAGACCAATGCCCACAGCATCTTCCTTCACCTTCTTTTTTCCGGCATCAAAACGCAGGTCGGCAGCCAGCGCGAAGGTGCGTACCGGTGCATCCAGCACTTTGCGCCATTGATCTCGATAGACCGTGCCGACACGGTATTTGCCTTCAAAGGCCCCCGTCAGCGCGGGATTGAGGGTGAGCGGAGCAGCGTAAAATTGGGTGAACTGTTGGTCTTGAGCGCGAGCGGCACCCAGGGAAAACAGGGTGAGCAGGAGGAGCAGGGGATTGCGTATCGATTTTGTCATGCTGTTGGAAAAAAGTTTGGGCAAAGATAGATGTTGGGGAATGATGAACGATAAATGATGAACGATGAATCCCCCAAGCCGCCGCTAAACGCCGCACTTAGATGTTGCGTTTTGGGTTGAAAAAAATTAACACCGCTGCGAAAAATTCGGTTTTTCTACCTTGCCAGATCGCTTACTCACTTTCTCGCTTTCTCTCTCCTGTACATGACCCTCCAGCACGTTTTTGAACTGCAACAGCAGCACCGCCACATTGTGGCCAGCACGAATGCCAGCCAGCGCATCGCCAAACTGCAACGCCTGCATGATGCCATGCTGCGATACCGCGACGACATCAAAGCGGCGATGTGGCAGGATCTCAGGAAAAACGGCTTCGAAACCGACCTCTCGGAACTGGGCATTGTGAACGGCGAAATCCGCCACGCCATTCGGCACCTGCGGTCGTGGATGACCGCCAAGCGGGTCGGTACACCGATGGTGCTGTTCGGCACTTGGTCCGAAATCCGCTACGAGCCAAAGGGCGTTTGCCTCGTGCTGGCCCCTTGGAATTTCCCTTTTAACCTCACGTTATCACCGCTTATTTCGGCGATAGCCGCTGGCAACTGCGTGGTGTTGAAGCCCTCGGAGTACACACCAGCCAGTGTGGCGGTGATGAAAAAAATCGTTGCGGACTGTTTCCCCCCCGAAGAAGTGGCCCTCGTGGAGGGTGGGGTAGAGGTGGCGGAAGAACTGTTGATGCTCCCGTTCAACCATGTTTTTTTTACCGGAAGCCCAGCCGTCGGCAAGGTGGTGATGGCCGCAGCGGCCAAGCACCTCGCGTCTGTTACCCTCGAATTGGGTGGAAAAAACCCCACCATCGTGGACGAGTCAGCCAACTTGGACATCGCCGCCGCCAAACTCGCTTGGACGCGCACGATGAACGCTGGGCAGTCCTGCGTATCGCCCGATTATGTGCTGGTACACGAAAGCGTACACGATGCGCTGGTGCTGAAAATTGGGCAAAAACTGATGCAGTTTTATGGAAAAACCCCCGATGCACTGCGCGACTGCCCGGACTACTGCCGCATCATCAATGATCGTAACTTCCTCCGCATCAAGAGTTTAGTAGACGAAGCAGTGGCACAAGGTGCTACCCTCGCCTTCGGTGGCAACACCGACGCAGCTACGCGCTACATCGAGCCGACAGTACTCACCGACATCCCCGAAACGGCCACCATCTGGAACGAGGAGGTGTTCGGCCCCGTGCTGTCCATCCGCCCCTACCGGACGTTGGATGAAGCGATAGCCTACATCAACACCAAACCGACACCGCTGGCGATGTACATGTTCAGCAGTCGCAAACGTGACATCGCGCGGGTGCTGGCCGCGACCAAAAGCGGCAACGTCTCCGTGAACGACTGCGAGGTACATTTTTTCAATGCCGAACTGCCCTTCGGCGGCCTCAACAACAGCGGCATTGGGAAAACCCACGGCGAGTTTGGCTTTCTCGAGTTCACGAACGCGCGTGGCATCTGCTACCAAAACCGCATCTGGCCCATCACCGACCTGTTCCACCCACCCTACGGCCGCTCGCGCTTGGTGAACTGGCTGACGGAGGCGGTGGTGAAGTGGTTGTGAAAAAGAGGCTGGTTTTACCATCCAGTAAGCCGGAAGACCTGACCGTAGCCATGCTCATCGCCCTCGACATCGGTACCACCAACGTCAAAGCCGTCGCGTTCAGCGATGAAGGCCAAGTGCTGGCCGCTGTCGAACGAGCCAATCGTACCCTCGCACCACAGCCCGGCTGGAGCGAGCAAGAGCCGGAAGCGGTGTTTCAAAATGTGCTGGATGTGTTGCACGAGGTGCTGGGCTTGATTCGTCCGGCGACTCAAAGTCGTCTGACGAGTGCGCCGGGTACGCTTCGCGGCATCGTTTTTTCCTCCGCCATGCACGGCCTCACGGCGGTGGATGCTGCCGGGCAACCGCTCACCAATTTCATGCTCTGGTCTGATCTCCGGGCCGATGCCATCGCGCACGAACTGCGTGAGCCGGGCGGCAGGGGGCCAGAAATCTACCGCCGAACCGGGGTGCCGATACACGCCATGTCGCCGCTCACCAAGATTATTTGGCTGCGCCAAAACCGACCAGACGTATTTCATGCTGCGCACAAATTTTTGGGAATCAAGGAGTTCGTGCTGGCAAGGTTGTGCTCCCAACAGTACGGCGAAACACCAATTTCGCACTATACACTCGGCGAAACTGGTGTTTCGCCGTACATCTCCGACATCTCCTGTGCCTCGGCTACCGGGCTGATGAATATCCACAAAAACGAGTGGGACGAAGCGGCGCTGACGCTGGCAGGCATCTCCCCGGAGCGGCTCCCCATGCTGGTATCGCCCTACCACACGGTTTTTTTACGGGAAAAAAACGCACTGCACTGGGGCCTCCCGCCTGACGTGCCGCTGATCGCAGGGGGCAGCGACGGTGCCTGTGCCAACCTCGGTTCAGGGGCGGTGCTGCCCGGTCAGGTGGCTGTCACCATCGGTACGAGCGCGGCCATCCGAACCATCATGAGCGAGCCGGTGCTGGACGAGCAGATGCGTACTTTTTGCTACCGAGTGGACGAGTCGCGCTGCATCGTGGGCGGGGCGAGCAACAACGGGACGAACGTGCTGGAATGGCTCCGCACCGCCGTGTTCCAGTCGCCGCTCAGTGTAGCAGATTTTACCCATCAGGCACTTGCGGTGCCAGCGGGCGCTGAGGGGTTGCGGTTTTTGCCCTACATACACGGTGAGCGGGCGCCGCTGTGGGATGCTCAAGCACGGGGAAGTTTCGTGGGGCTGACGGTGCAGCACGGGCAGGCGCATTTTGTGCGGGCCGCGATGGAGGGGGTGCTGATGAACTTGAAGGAAATCGCCGATGCGCTGGCGGTACATTGCCCCATCGAGACGCTGTACGCGGGCGGCGGCTTTTCGCACAACCGCCTGTGGGTGAATATGTTGGAGGATATTTTTCAGAAGCCTGTGCAGGTAGAAAAGAGCGGTGCTGATGTGTCGGCACTGGGGGCTTGGGAGATGGGTAAGGCAGCGATTCGATAGGTGGATCGGTTCAATATCTGGCTTTGACCTCTGCTGTGGCACAAGGTGGTGACTGCCCGAACCGAACCTGTGTCGGCATCTCGCCTGAATTCGATCTCTCGTTCCCGAATGGGTTGAGGACTGAGAAGTACCGCCGTCAGGTGTTCGCTCCCCGCCTCCATCAAAACGGCTACGGGGAAATCATAGCAGTTCTGGATGCGCAAATCCTTGTAGCCGTACACCACCGTCGCATCGGCTCCCAATGGGCTGAACCGCTCTTCCTCGCGGTAAATATCCAGCGAGTGCGGGTGCCGCTCCACGATATCCAGCCCGGCTAGCAGCGCGAGGTGGTACAAAATGCCCGATACTTGGCAGAGGCCGCCGCCCACCGCCTCGCTCACCTGTCCGCCCACGATGTTGCGTGAAAGCCGGAAGCCGCGCCTTTCCGAAGGGCGGCCTACGACGGTCCAAAACGATAGGATTTGCCCCGGTTGGAGGCACAGTCGGTCTGTTTTGCTGCTGGCCAAGCGGATGTTGGTCAGTTTATTGGCCAGTGTAGCCCCCGGTCTTATGGGCTGAGTCAGGGCCAGTTTAAACACAAACGAGTGGGCCTGCTCTACCTTTTTTTGAGCAAAAAGCGATTGATGCCCGCTCCTCAAATCGCTCGCCCAGCGCAGCAAGCGGCGGCGTTGCAACTTGGCTTCTTGCCAAAGCGACATCAGGAGCGGGGTCATTTTTTCTCTAAACATAGCACGAGGTAGGAGGCGTATTCCTTCAAAAACGAGCGGCAGAGCAGCGCGTCCAATGGCTGGAGCAACCTGCGCAGCCGGGGTGGGAAACGGTGGATGGGCAGAAACAAGTAGCCCCGCACCGCCACAATCTGCCAGTCGTCACCCAACAATCGTTCCCAATCTGTAAGGCTCCAAGCGGCTGCGCCATGCCAGCCTTCGCTGGGTGCTTTTTGGAGCAGGTGGCGGCGTTTGACAGAGGGGAAATCGAAGATGAACTGGCCCCCGGGCTGCAACACCCGCCCCACTTCGCGCAGCACCTGCTGGGCTTGTTCGGGTTGCAGGTGCATCAAAAAATGGAAGGAATGCACCTGCTCGAAGGACTGCGGCTCGAACGGGAGGGCCAGCGCATCGCCGCAGACGAGGGTTTTGTCGGGGTGCTTTTTTTGGGCTTCGGCCAGCATGGCTGGGCTGCTGTCTAGGCCTGTGTCTGCGAAATCGAGCAGTCGCCCGGTGCCGCAGGCCAAATCTAACGAGCGGCCAACGGGTACACGAGGGAGCAGTTCCCGCAGGATGGCCTGCTCCTGCGCATGGATGAACTGCCCGTAGGTGTTGCCAAAACGGTGCTGGTCGTAGCTGGGCGCGAGGTGCTCGTAGTAGGTGGAGATGGGTGTGGACATTTGGGGGGCGAAAGTAGTGTTTTGCCTACCTTCGGCCTATCATCAAAACCGCCACAACATGGACATCTCCTCTCCGATTGCTGAAATCAAATCCCTCGTCGCGGAAAGCCGCACCAGCGATGCGCTGTCGCGCCTGCTCGAACTGAGCCAGAGCAACAAACAAGTTCACGATGCCATCCTCATCCTGTCCGGTGAGTTCAGCGACCTGACTTCGCAACAACTGAAAGGCACGATTGACAACTCCGAAGCGACCCGGCGGCGGAATGTCGTTCACGACAAAATCTTGATTGCGCTGTGGGCTTTTGATAGTCTGGGGAGGGTGGTGCCGGGGAGTGGGGTGGTGGCAAAGAGTTCTGCTACAAGGATTTTGGGGAGGCTTACTTTGTTGTCTATGGGACTAAGTGCTGCCCTTTTTAGCATAATGCATTTGCACAATAAGTCCCTTAGCCAAGAAAATTATTGGGAATATAGATGGGATGAGTCATACGCATTGGTTCCATCGTTTTTGGGCTTTTGGATTTTCATCGCGTACCTGCTGGCGATGGTCGTCAGTGCTTCCAAAAAATGACACCCCCTCTCTAGACCTTATGAGGAAAAAGTATTTAAATTGACGCTCCTGCATGTGCGGGGAGAAAAACAAAGAATTGATGAACTACGAAGACATTTTGAAAAAGCC
>JAYSUY010000808.1:0-1289 GCA_043718855.1 Saprospiraceae bacterium
GCCTTTTGCGCTGGAGAGGATTTGCAGGAGGTGACCGACCCCAACGGCCCCTCGCTGGCCGAGATCATCTCTACCGGTTACAACCCGATGGTGTTGAAAATCAGAAGTTTAGATAAACCGGTGGTGGCAGCAGTCAACGGCGTAGCCGCTGGGGCAGGAGCGAACATTGCGCTTGTCTGCGACATCACGGTGGCCACTGCATCGGCCACTTTTACGCAGGCTTTTTCTAAAATCGGCCTCATCCCCGACTCTGGCGGCACCTGGACGTTGCCCCGACTGGTGGGCTTCCAGCGCGCCTCGGCACTGATGATGCTTTCCGACAAAATCACTGCCGCCGAAGCCCAAGCGATGGGCATGATCTGGAAGGTTTTCCCCGACGACACTTTCGAGGCTGACAGCACTCGGCTGGCCGAGACGCTGGCGCAAATGCCCACTCAGGGCCTCGCCTACACCAAGCAGGCGCTCAATCAGTCGTTCAGCAACGACTTCGCTGCCCAAGCCGCCCTCGAAGACCGCCTCCAAACTGCGGCTGGCAACACCGCCGACTACCGCGAGGGTGTGGCGGCTTTTTTGGAAAAACGTAGGCCGGTGTTTACGGGGAAATAGGGTTGATGAGGTTGATGAGGTTGATGAGGTTGATAAAGTTGATGAGGTTGATAAAAAGGCCGTCGCAGTGTACGTCACGTTATCAACTTTATCAACCTCATCAACCTCATCAACCCCTCAAAAAAAGTCCTTCAAATTGGTCCCGATGCCGACGTGCAGCACTCCGCCCGCCAAGTGGTAGGCTGAGTAGCCCATGTCGAGCCGGAAGCGGTTGATCTTGAAGCCCACGCCGCCGGAGAAGCCCGCAAGGCTGCGGTAGTTGCTTACCGAGAGTTCGCGTTTGCGCAAGTGGTTGTAAGCCAAGCGTATGCGGAATGCTTCGTTGCGGCCCAGCAGGAACTCACCGCTAAAAATCAGGTGGCGAAAAAAGTTGTCCACCGCCGCATTACCCTTGTTTTCGCTGGGTTGCTCGCCGCCAAACAGCAGCACATCATCATCCTGTGCAGCCGGGTCGTTGTAGCGGATATTCCAGTCGTGCAGGTGGTGAGCGATGACACTGAGGCGGAACGGCAGGTGACGGAGTCGCTTGCTGAAGCCCACTTGCAGGTCGAAAGGCAGGTCTTCGCGCTGGCCGTTGTAGGTGGCCAACTGGGTGCCGGCATTGCGCAGCACCACACCCATCGAGAAGAGGCTGGCTGTATCGACGTACATGATTCCGGCATCAGCAACGAGGGCCGAAGCGC
>JAYSUY010000809.1:0-3529 GCA_043718855.1 Saprospiraceae bacterium
TGCGGTTTTTGCCCAGAATGCGGCGGCGGAGCATCATGTGGTCCACTGCGTTGCGGAGTTCGCGGATGTTGCCCGGCCAGTCGTAGGAGATGAGGCGTTCCAGCACATTGTGTTCTAGCAAGTCCATGAGCGGCGTGTTGGGCAGTTCGAGGCGGAAATAATGCTCCAAAATGGGCAGGATGTCCTCTCGTCGCTCGCGCAGGGGGGGCAATTCGATGGGCAGGGCGTGGAGCCGCTGATAGAGGTCGGCGCGGAAACTGCCTTTCTGCACCTCCTCCGCCAAGTTGCGGTGTGTGGCCACAATGATGTGCAAATCCACCGGGATGTCGCGGTTTTCGCCGAGGGGCCGCACCTGCCGCACTTCGAGGAAGCGCAGCAGTTGAATCTGAATCTCCGAGTTGATGTCGCCGATCTCGTCCAAGAGCAGCACCCCGCCGTTGGCTTGCCGGAAGTAGCCTTCGCTGGCCTCTTGGTTGCCGGTATAGGCTCCTTTTTTGTAGCCAAAAAGTTCGGCAGTCAGCATGGTGGAGGGTATGGTGGAGAGGTTGACGGCCACGAAAGGCTTCTTCCGGCGCGGGCTGTTTTTGTGCAAATAGCGGGCAGCGACCTCTTTGCCAGTACCGGTTTCGCCGGTGAGGAGCACGATTTTGTCGGCCATGTCAGCCACCGCTTGGAGCGTCTTTTTAATGTCTTTCACTTGGGGCGAGTGGCCGATGAAGCGGTATCTCTCATCTTCCTCTTCGCGCAGGTGTTCCACTTCATCCTCCAGCGTTTCTACCTTTTGCCGCAAAGTTTTGTTCTCGATGGCTTCCCGAAACTGCTTGTCCCACGCATCGTGGCTGTAATCTTTCTTGTAAAGAAAGTCCGAAGCGCCCAATTTTTTAGCGCGGTTAATGGTAGCGAGATCGTCTTCGTTGGTGACGACGATGATGGGGATGTCGGGGTATCGCTCGCCAAGGGGTTCGATAAGCCTCATGCCGGTCTCTATGCTCTCTCCATCCAATTTCAAGTCGAGCAGGATGAGGGTAAATTTCTTGGTAGAAGAGGCCAAATGCGCCCACATTCGCTCCTCGCTGAACGCCCGTTCGGTAAAGTCATACTCCCCTTGAAATGCCTCGAGCATAGCCTTGTGGAAGCGCGGGTCGTCGTCTACGACCAAGACCGAGTAAACTGGCCTTTCAACTTGTTCAAGCTTCTTCATGGTGCATCGGTTTTGAAATACTTTGACAAGCGGATGAGCAGTTCGTCAGCAGCCTCGATTTTGGCTCGATGAGTGTGGATGCGATCCGCAAGCGTAGCATAGTCTGTGCAATCTGCCCAGCCCGGCTCAACGTCGCGGAGCAATTGGTCTGCCTTTTCGATCTGGTCAGAAAATGGTGCGAGCAGCAGGTAAGGCAGATATGCTTTCCAGCGAAGGTGAGTGTTTTGAAAGGACTGCTGATTGTCGGTATCTGCCAGATAAGCCCTTCGGGGATGTTCTTGCTGCGGGCCTTTTTGGAGGTTGTCGTCAGCGATTTTCAAAAACATGAGCGTCGCCGAAAACCAGTCCGCAAACCCCGCCTTGTTGTGCCCATCCCAAAACCGCTGCCAGATCACCTCCAACTTCCGCTCCCCGTAGTCTGGCGGCATCCAGCCCTCGCCTGCCCGTTGTGCGCCCTGCAAAAATAGGCCAAAATCGTCGGGCAGGTGGCTCCAGTGCAAATAATTGGGGCCGATGGCCCGGTCGCGTATGCCCGCTTGCAGCAGCACCGCCGAAGGATTTTCTTTCAAAAAATACTGCGCCCACACCCCGTCGGGCCGCACAAACTCAGTGCCTACGCGCACGGGCGTGATGAGCAGGAATGCCTGCGCCTCGTGCGCATGAGCGGGCTGGTACGGCACTGGCGCGTAGCCCTGGGTCTCGAACCAAGCCCGGCGAGCGGGCAGCATCGGCCAGTCAGCGGGGAAATAGGGCAATGGTGTCATAACTCAGGGCTTCGCCTTGTTCGGCAAGTTGGTGTTGGAGCGCGTCCAGCGCGTTGTACATCTCGTCTCTGGCTGCGATGAAGGCTTCGGCATCTTTGTGGGATTTTAGAAATGCCACTTGATCCACGATGCTGCGGGCTTTGCGGTACAGGTCGCCCAATGAAGTGTCAGTGTCAGTGTCATAGGCCAGCTCGACGTGCTGCTCGCACTGCTCGAAATTGGTTGCTTCGGGATGCTGCACCGCAAGCATCTCCTGCAACTCGACCTTATTGCTTTCAAACTTGTGGCCGCGGTATGTCAAGTATTTTTTCAACTCGATCTTGTTCTCTGTGAAATAAGCCAACTGTGGCCAGAGCAGCCCTTTTTCTTCCCGAAGGTGCTGTGTGAACCGCTTGTGGTCGGCGGGGTCGAAAGCATCCGTCCAGAGCCGAAGATTTTCTAAGAGGGAATAGACTTTCCGGCGGGTGCTGACCCAGTACTGCGTCCAAACGTAGTGGAAAGGTTCGGGGCGCAACAGTTTGCCTTCGGTAGAATGGATGAATTCGACCTTGGTATCGTCCGCAGTGACCGGGCTTTGAAACGTGCTGGGAAAATTGCCTCGGCTGCCCAGAAAGCCATGCACCTTGCGGGCCGGGTCGTGGTAGATCGGAATTGCGCCCCCGCTGAACAAGTTGATTTTCAAGCGGCCAAGGTGCTTGGCCTCTGCCAACTGCCCATCTTTGGTCAATTGCTCCAAAATCTGTCGGCAACTATCGAGGTCATAGCCGTGCGTGTTCGGGTTGCTGTGCAAGAAAGCCAGCACATGGTTGTGGTTGTCTTGAAGATAGGGAGCGATCAAGCCACACAAAGTACGAATGGCCTCTGGGCTGTTCACCCGGTCGGCCCGCACCAGCAGGTCGGCGATGCTCGGTGCGCCCCATTCATCCGAGCCTTCGGGCGGAATCGGGTGCGAGCCTGTATTCCAGTCCCACACGATGAGAAAGATGCGTTTCAGCGTAGCAGGTTGCGACATGGGCGGGCGGTTTTAAGAGCCGAACAGGATTTTGACCAAGCGATATTTCAGTTCCACGTCGTCGTGGATGCTTACGCTGCGCTCCACCGCTGAGATGAGCGACTCCACGGGGCGGAAAATGGTGAAGCGGGCGAAATCCTTGTACGGGTCTTTGTCCAAGTATTTCCACCAGTCGTCGCGGCCCCGACCAGTGGTGATCACGAGCATGAAATTGTCTGGCACCCTGCCACCGGGCATGGCGGCCACGATTTCTTTTTGGATGAAAAAGCCGACATCACCCTCCCGTTTGTGCTTTTTTTGCAAAATGCGCTCGATGAACGACAAGTGGATCACCAAAAAATGGCAAGTCGGGATGAAATCCTGGCACTCCCGCTCCCAAGTTTGGAGCCATTCGGGGTTGTCACGCTCATCGTCAGTCGCCTCGTTCTGCACCACCAACTTGAGGCGGTGGCGGAAAAACGGCTCCCGCCCCTGATCCTTCTCTCCCCGGATGCGGTGGTAGATGCGGTTGTCAAAAATGCAGACCCGCGTCATCAGCGTCTCGAAGAGTTC
>JAYSUY010000810.1:0-10033 GCA_043718855.1 Saprospiraceae bacterium
TGCTTAGCCCGGTTCTCGTTCTTTTGCACCAAACATCGCAACATGAACCTACGCTCTGCCCTGTCATCGGGAGTAAAATTCGCTCTCATCACCCTCGCCACCTACTTCCTCATCATCTTCGTACACGGCTGGGCCACCGACTGGTCACCCGGCCCTGAACCCGTGCCGCTTGCCCTCACCCAAACCTCCTCCACCACGGTCAGCGACAGCATCCTGCGCTTCGTGACCTGGAACGTGGGCTACGGCGGCCTCGGTGCGGAGTCTGATTTCAGTTACGACGACGCGGGGATGTGGGTGTCGGGCAGCAGCATGGTGCGCTCGCCCCGGCCTTTGGTGGAGAAAAACCTGCGTGGCGCGACGAGTTTTTTGCAGCAGGCGCAGACCGATTTTTTCCTGTTGCAGGAGGTGGACGTGGCCTCCGACCGGAGTTATCGGATAGATCAATACGCTGAATATCAGCGCGTTTTGCCCGGATGGGCCGCCTCGTTTGCCATCAATTACCAGTGCCAGCGGGTGCCCATCCCGCTACTCGAACCCTGGAACGCACTGGGAAAGGCGCTCTCCGGCTTAGGCACGTTGAGCCGCTGCCAGCCGTCGGAGGCGGTGCGCCACCAGTTGCCGGGCCACTACCCGATGCCCGATCGGATGTTCCAACTTGACCGCTGTGCCGCGCTGCACCGCTACCCGACCCGCTGGGGCAAGGATTTGGTGGTGATCAACATCCACAACTCGGCCTACGACCCCGGCGACAAGATCAAGGCCGTGCAATTGCCCTACCTGCGCGACTTGGCACTGGTCGAATTTGGCAAGGGAAATTTTGTGGTGATCGGCGGCGACTGGAACCAGTGCCCGCCGTATTTCCGCTTCGATGCACTCGCTCCGAAGGGGGCGGAGGGCTACGGGCAGGGCAACATCCCGGACGATTTTTTTCCCGAAAACTGGCGCTACGGCTACGACCCGACCACGCCGACCAATCGCAAAGCCCGCGACCCCTACGTGAAGGGCCAAACCTTCGAGACACTGATCGACTTTTTCGTGGTGTCGCCCAATGTGCGGGTGAGAGCAGTGAAGGGAGTAGGGCAGGGCTTCCAGTTTTCAGACCATCAGCCGGTGTGGATGGAAGTGGCTGTTGGCGATTAGCCTTTGGCTATTGGCTATTTGCCACGCTTGCCAACGGCTAACAGCCAATAGCCAACAGCCTAACATCAGTTTTTCACAAAATCCAGCGACACAGAGTTGATGCAGTAGCGCAGCCCCGTAGGTGCGGGGCCATCGTTGAACACGTGGCCCTGATGGCCGCCGCAGCGGGCGCACTCGACCTCGGTGCGGCTCATGCCGTAGGCGTTGTCGGTGATCTCAGTGATGCAATCTTTGGTGAGCGGCTGGTAAAACGAGGGCCAGCCGGTGCCGGACTCAAACTTGGTGGCCGAACTGAACAGCGGCAGCCCGCAGCCTGCACAGACGAAGGTGCCTTTTTCGTGGTTTTTCACCAAGTCGCCGGTGAAAGCGCGTTCGGTGCCTTCTTTGCGCAGCACTTGGTAAGCCTCTGCGCTGAGGAGTTTTTTCCACTCGGCATCTGCTTTTTCCACTTTCACCAACTTGCCACTTTCGTATTGAGCGGGGACGATGGAGTCTGTCGTAATAGTCGCAGTAGATTGACTTGCAGTAGATTGCACAGTGGGCTGCGCGGTGCTGGAAGTGGGCTGTTGACCTGCGTTGCAGGCAAGGAGGAGGAGGGGGAGAGAGAGGTACTTGAACATGATGAGTGGTGTGATGGTGAAAAAAAGTGGTGCTTGGCCGCAACCCTACCCCCGACCCCTCCCCCAATTGGAGGGGAGATACGACATACACCGAGACGTGTACTGAGTCGTGTCTCCCCTCCAATTGGGGGAGGGGTCGGGGGTGGGGTCACTTCTTCCTCGGCTCATTCCACTCTTCCCGCTCTGCAAACTGGACAATTTTTTTCATAAAATTGACCATCGAGAGGAAGACCAGAAAGCCGAAGGTGACGACAATGTAGATCATCCGGTAGGTGCCGGCCTCGCGAAGCGGAATGCCCGACAGGCCCCAAGCGACCAAGCCCATCAGAAACGCCGAACCCATGTAGCTGTACACAGAGCGGCCCCAATACTTGGCAAAACTGTCGGCGCGGAGACTCAAGAGGCTACTGAACAAGGCGAACAACAGCGAAAACGCCGTAGCGATAGACCAAGCGAACAAGGAGTCGACCGGGTAGATACCTGAAGCCGTGAGTGCCCAACCGCCCAGCATGAGCACTATTGCCCCTGCTGATATCAGAGCAGCCTGTGCAATGGGGTCAGTGATTTTTTGATCGAAAGTAGAGGAAAGTGACATGGTGATAGTTGCTGGTTGTAGATTTTTGATTTTCAGTGTAGTTGACACTCGAAAATATCGGCGAAGTGTCGCTTCAATTTATCCTGCACTTCCTGCATTTCCACTGGCCGGCCCAGTTCTTGGGCCAATGACGTGACGGTTTTATCGGCATCGGCGATTCCACAGGGTATGATGTAGTCGAAGTATTCGAGTGGCGTGTTGATGTTGAACGCGAATCCGTGCAGCGTCACCCAGCGGCTGAGGTGTACACCGATGGCGCAGATTTTTCTTTTCAAAGGTGGAGGGTGGAGGGTTGAGGGTGGAGGGTGAGGCGACTTCGAACTTTGAACTTCAAACTTCAAACTATCCCCCGTCCAAACCCCCGTGTACCCATCGATCCGGTAGCCCTCGATGCCGTACTCCGCCAGCGTTCGGATCACCATTTCCTCGATGCTGCGCACATAGCGGTGCACGTCCGTAAAAAAGCACTCCAGATCGAGAAGTGGATAGCCCACGATCTGGCCGGGGCCGTGAAACGTGATGTCGCCGCCCCGGTTGATGGGAAAAAACTGGATACCGCGCTCGGTCATTTCCGCCTGGCTGAGCAGCAGATGTGCCATCGAACCGCTCTTGCCCAGCGTGTACACCGGCGGATGCTCCACGAACAGCAGGTGATGCTCCTGCGGGTAGGTGCCTGGTGGCAAACCCCTGTTGGTCAGTTTGTTGTCCACCATCGAGCGGTGCAGCGCGGTCTGAAAATCCCAAGCGGCTTGGTAGTCGCTGAGGCCCAGGTCGCGGAAGTGGACGAGTTTTTTCATGGTGAAAATTATCCCTGTCTCAGGGGTGCTTCCTGAAACACGGTTTAAACGGGGTTGTTTTGGCCAATACCTACCCACATACATCTCAAATCCTGATTTGCTCAAATCAACTACCTTGCAGTCGTTTTTCGGCAATCCTCCCCGCCCGATTTTATCCTTACTTCTGGCTCAAACCTATGGCAAAATTCTACTCTGTTGCGGCCCTCATCGGCTGCTGTTTGTTCTCGACCGTTTTGGTCGCCCAGCCCTGCCCCATCACCGTCAGTGCAGGTCCCGACAAGTACCTCTGCGCACCCTCCAATTCCACACAGTTGGAAGGGGACATCGATGGTACTTACCTGACCTTTAATTGGTCGCCTACTACTGGGTTGAGCGGCGCGAACAGCCTCACACCCACCGCTACGGTGAGCACCACCACCACCTACGTGCTTACTGCCCGTGCGGTCAATACGGCCCTCAACCTGATTGACAACGGTGATTTTGAGCAGGGCAACACCGGATTCAACAGCGACTACCTGTACAGCCCGGGGAATTTGGTACCCGAAGGTAGGTACGACGTGATCGACAACCCACAGGCCAGCCACCCAGGTTTTCAGCCCTGCAACGACCACACCAGCGGCATGGGCAACATGATGGTCGTCAACGGAGCGGGTACGCCCGGCCAGAATGTGTGGTGCCAGACCATTTCGGGCCTCATCCCCAACCAGCAATACGCTTTTTCCTGCTGGGTGGCTACCGTCGTAGCCGCTTCACCCGCTCGCTTGCAGTTCGAGATCAATGGCGCTACCATCGGCCCCATCTTCAATGCCCCCGCCAGCACCTGTGTGTGGCAAAACTTTTACGCGCTCTGGAACAACGGTGCAGCAACCTCCGCCACGATCTGCATCCTCAACCAAAACACCACCCTCGGCGGCAACGATTTTGCCCTTGACGACTTGTCGTTTGCCCCCATCTGCGAGGTGAAAGACACCGTAAAAGTCAACGTCATCAACATTGTCGCCAAGGCTGCGCCAATCAGTGCTACCATACCCTGCGATGGGGCCAACCTCACGCTCAGCGGGGCTGGTAGCAGCGTTGGAGCCGACATTACCTACAAGTGGGAAACCTCCAATGGCAACATCGTGAGCGGCGAAACCACCCTTGCTCCGGTCATTAATGCTGCCGGAATGTACACGCTCACAGTAACTTATGAAAAAGACGGCTTCGTTTGTACCAAGACGGCAAGTGTCAATGTGATCGAATCGCCCAACCCATTCGCTGCTTGGGTCAACCCGCCACCATCCCTCGGTTGTGGGTCGCCGACCCTGACGCTGATGGGCAATTCTAACCAACCCGGCATCACCGCTTGGCTCTGGGAAGCCTCCGCAGGGGGCAACATCGTGAGCGGATCAATGGCCCGCAATTGCGTGATCGACAAGCCCGGTACCTACACCCTCACGGCCACCAACACCATCACCGGATGCACCTCTACCGCCGAAGTGCAAGTGGCCGCAGCCACCAATCCGCCCCTCGCTAACGCAACATCCACAGGCTCCATCACTTGTGTGACCACCTCCGTGCCGCTCTCTGGCATGGGCAGCAGTACCGGCACTGGTATCACCTACCTCTGGTTCACCACCAACGGCTCCATCACGGGCAGCACCACGGCCCAAAACACTACCGCCGGAGCAGGTGGCACCTACATCCTCGCCGTCACCAATACCCAGAACGGCTGCATCGCTTACGACACCCTCACCGTAGCCGCCAACACTGCCGCCCCGAACGTCAGCATCGCCACCCCGCAAGTGCTTGATTGCGACACAGACACGCTGACGCTGACGGCTACCTTCACCCCAGCCACAGCCGTGCTGCACTGGACGACGACCAACGGCCAAATTGCTTCCGGCGACAGTACCGCGACTCCCCGCATCACCCTCGCGGGTACCTACAGACTCATCGGTATCAACCCAATCAACAGTTGCGCCGATACCGCAAGCGTCACGATTACAAGTAATTATGTCAAGCCAATCGCTACCGTGCAGCCCGCCGACTCCATTACTTGCCAGTCGTCCAGCGTCACCCTCAGCGGCAGCGGCTCCTCCGTCGGTACCCGATTTTTGTACCAATGGGCGGCAGCCCCCGGCGGCAACATTGTCAGCGGCGGCAACACGCTCAACCCGGTAGTAAACGCCCCGGCCACCTACACCCTCATTGTCACTGACACCCTCAACGCCTGCACCGCCACCGCCACCGTCACCGTCGTGGCCGACCAGAACATCGTGCTCACCGTCGCCAACGCCCCCGACACGCTCACCTGCCTCGTCCTCAGCGTCGGCCTCAACTCCACCGGCACCTCCGCGCTGCCTACCATCACCTACCAGTGGTCCACGCTGGATGGACAAATCAACGGCCCCACCAACGGCCCCACCGCCACAGCCGCCCTGCCCGGCACCTACCAACTCCGAGCCACCAACACCGCCAACGGCTGCTCTGCCACCGACCTCGCCGTAGTCGCCATCAACACCGCTGGGCCAAAAATCCAGATCGCCCCCACAGGCATCCTCACCTGCACCGATCCGGAGCGCAGCATTCAAGCCACCAACCTCTCCCTGCCCGGTATTTTTACCTACTCTTGGCAAGCCGATACCAGCGGCAACATCCTGCTCGGTGGCAACACGCTCAGCCCAACCGTCAACTCACCTGGCATTTACACCCTGATTGTCAGAGATTTAAAAACTGGCTGCACGGCTACCTACACCACCGCCGTTGGCATCGCCAACGATGTACCGATCATCGCCATCGCCCCACCTGGGCCGCTGACCTGTGCTAACCCGATCCGACAGATCAGTGCCACCGTCAGCCCGCTTGGCAGCAGCATCGACTACGTCTGGACGGTTTTGACCACCGGAAACATCCTCAGCGGCGACAGCACTGCCACCCCCAGCGTCGATAAGCCCGGCACCTACGGCCTGCTCATCACCAACACCAGCAACGGCTGCACGGCCACGAGCAGCGTCATCGTTTTGGAAAACAAAATCGCGCCGCCCGCTGAGGCGGGCCTCGGCGCTACGCTCACTTGCACCACGCCCACATTTTTGCTTTCGGGAAATACGGGGCAAACCGGGACGTACACCTACACTTGGACCAGCCCCGATGGCAACCTCATCGGCAACCCAAATACCGCCCAAGTCACCTGCGACAGCGCGGGCCGCTACCGCCTCCTCGTGACAGACCCCGCCAACGGCTGCACCGCCACCGACTCCGTGCAAGTGCTGGCCAATCAGGTGATTCCAGCACTCCAAATCACCCCGGCTAACATCCTAACCTGCTCTGTGACAGAGGTTTCGTTCGGGGTTGCCATCGTCCCGGCGGGCTTCCACACCACCCAGTGGACGACCCTCAACGGCCACTTCACCGCTGGGCAAAATACCGTGATGCCCACCGTTGACGCACCCGGATTTTACAACCTCAGCGTCACCAACGCCGTAAACGGCTGCACCGCCACCGCCAACCTCACCGTCGTGCAAGACACCGCCGCGCCCAAAATTTCCGCCATGCCCGTTGGCCCCATCACCTGCGCCTTCCCTACGCGCAGCATCACGGCACAAAATGTTTCCCCTGCGGGAAATTTCACCTACGTTTGGACAGCCGCCGCAGGCGGCAGCATCCTGCCGCCTACCAACGGCCTGAGCATCACCGTGAACGCGGGCGGTACCTACACCCTGCTTGCTACCAACTTGGCCAACGGCTGCACCTCCACCGCCTCCGTCACAGTAGCCCAAAACACTCAACTGCCCACTGCTGCTGCTGGCCTCGACGACACCCTCACCTGCAACCTCAAAACCTTGCTGCTCAGCGGCACGGCCTCCGCTGAGCCGGGTCTGACGTTCGCTTGGACGGCCTCCAGCAGTGGCAACATCCAGAGCGGAGCCAACACGTTGAAGCCCGTGATCAATCAGCCCGGCACCTACTCGCTGCTCGTCACGAACCCTGTCAACGGCTGTACGGCCACCGATATCGTGCAGATTTTCAACGACTTGAACACGCCGCAAGCCAACGCAGGCAAAGCCGACACCCTCACTTGCACCCGTATCTCCACCAACCTTGCAGCCACCGCCAGCAGCGGCCCCACCTTCAGTTATGCGTGGACGACTACGGGTACTGGCAACCTCGTGAGCGGCCAAACCGGCCTCGCTCCGCTCGTGGATAACCCCGGCACTTACACCCTCGCCGTCACCAATTCCGCCAACGGCTGCGTCACCACCTCCACTGTCACCGTACCCGAAAATGTGGTGCCGCCCATCGTGGACGCGGGAACGAGTGCCAAACTCACCTGTGCCACCACCTCGCTTGCGCTCGCTGGCACGGCTACGGGCGGCGCGGCCACCTTCGCGTGGGTGGCTTCCAACGGTGGCAACATCGTTTCGGGAAATACCACGCCCACACCCAACATCAACCGCACGGGTACCTACACCCTCACCGCTACGCTGCTCGCCAACGGCTGCACCGCCACAGATTTTGTGCAGGTCGGTATCGATACGCTGGCCCCGGCTTTCAACATTTCACCGCCGCTGCTGCTCACCTGTTCACAAAAAACAACCGCGCTCGCCGCCGCCGTGCAGCAGCCTGTAGCGGGCGGTTTCACCGCCGCTTGGACGACGATTGGGGGCAACATCCTGTCGGGACAAAATACCCTCGCGGCCTCCGCCGACCAGCCGGGTACCTATATTTTGACGATAAAAAACACAGCCAACGGCTGTGTGCATTCGGATCAAGTGCTTGTTTCCCAAAACATTGCGCTGCCAACGGCTGTCGCGGGGCCTGCGGCCCTGCTCACCTGCGCCAAGCAGACGGCCACACTCAATGGCACAGGCTCATCGGCAGGCAACCCATTTTTCTATAACTGGACGGCCAGTGCGGGCGGGCAGATTGTGAGCGGAAACGGCACCCTCGCACCGGTGGTCGGGAAGGCTGGCACTTACACCCTGCAAGTCAGCAATGCCAACAATGGCTGCACGGCCACCGCTTCGGCCATCGTGACGACCAACACGGTGCCGCCGATTGCCTTCATCGCGCCGCCGCTGCCGCTCACTTGTGTACGCGATTCGGTGGAACTGGAAGCGACCAGCAGCAGCCAGGGCGCGGGTTTCAGTTACCAGTGGGCGGCTTCTGGTGGTGGGCATTTTCTCAGTCTGCTCAATCCGTTGATCCCGCTGGCCGATGAGCCGGGCAACTACGCGCTGACGGTCACTGATGCTGCCAACGGCTGCACGGCTACCGCTACGGCTACGGTGCTGCAAAATATCCAAAAGCCCGGCGCTCAGGCTGGCCCCACTTTCGAGTTGCACTGCAACTTGCTGGAAACCAACCTGCAAGGCAGTAGCCCCGCTGGTGCGGGCATGGCGTTTTTTTGGTCGGTACCGACTGGAGGAAGCGGCAACATCGTCATCGGCGCATTGACGGACAGCCCGTTGGTGGATGCGCCCGGCACCTACCTGCTGCAAGTGACCGACCCAAAAAATGGCTGCACTGCAACTGATTTGACGACGGTGACGGAATCGCTGCCGCCCAGTTTTGTGCCTACGGTGTGGACACCCGACTGCCTTGACCCGACTGGAGCGGTGGATTTTGGTGCGGTGACGGGTGGCAAGGCTCCCTTCCGCTACTCGGTGGACGGCGGCCAGACGTATCACAACTCACCTGCTTTCGACAACTTGCCCATCGGGACTTATTTTCTCCAAGTGCGCGATGCCTACGGCTGTCTGGCCGATGTGACGGTAGATTTGCAACTGCCCTTCACGCCTACGGTGACGCTGCCGGTTTCGACGCTCATTGAACTGGGTGACTCGGTGCTGTTGGTGCCAGAATTAAACCAGCCGTTTGCTGATATTGTGTCGTGGCAGTGGTCGCCGAGCGAGTGGCTGGATTGTACGGATTGCTCTACACCAGAGGCCAAGCCACAGCGGCGCATCGTGTATTCGCTCAAAATTGTGGACAAAAATGGCTGCTCGGCTACCGCAAAAACGGAGATTCGGGTGAACCGCCGTCGACAGATTTACGCACCTAACGTGTTCTCTCCCAATGGGGACGGTTTCAACGACCGCTTCATGTTGTTCGGAAAAGGCGCGGTGCAGATACGCGAGTTGGGGGTGTACGACCGCTGGGGCAATGCGCTGTATTTTGACAAGGGCCTACCGCTCAACGACCAGACGAAGGGCTGGGATGGCACTTTCCGGGGGGAGCCGATGAACCCGGCGGTGTTCGTGTGGCGGGCAGTGGTGGAGTTTGTGGACGGGGAGGTGGAGACGTACTTCGGGGATGTGACGGTGGAGCGGTGAGGGGGCTTCGTTTCATCATTGGGTCATTCGTCATTAGGTCATTCGTGATTTTTGCCTGCCGTATCTTTGTTCAAAATTCAAATTCAAGGCTATGCTTACGCTCGAAGATACAATTTCCATCCCTCCGGTCGTCGCTCAATTGCGCGGCGAAATCATGACGATGCTGGCCCAAATCGAGGACGAGGACGAACTGCTGGACCTCTTCCGCTACCTCAAAAATCTCGTCAACGGCGTGGATATGCTGGATGATATGCCGCCTCACGTCGTCCAAGAATTGGAACTGGCGATTGAGGAGAGTTATGATGAGAGCAATGAAACCTCCAATGAAGAAGCCTTCAAACTGTTCCGGCAATGGGCAAAAGAGTGATTTGGAAAAAACGCCCTTTGGGTCAGGTACGGGCTATTGAAAATTACCTCCGCACCGAATCAGGGCAAACGCACCAAACTGGACAGCGCGTTTGAAGGCAGTGGCGAAGTCCCGGAGGGGCGTAGGATCGGTAGACAATATTGCCCCAGAAGATTTTAGCCCCAGCGGGGCGCAGCAGACACCTGTTTTTGCTGCGC
>JAYSUY010000082.1:0-6506 GCA_043718855.1 Saprospiraceae bacterium
TTCTGCGCAGGCGAATCCGTCAGCATTGGGGGTAAAATTTACACACAGCCCGGCACCGTAGTCGACACGGTGGCTGCTATCGGAAGCGGCTGCGACACCATCGTGACTTACACGCTCAACCGTCTGCCGCTGCTCACACGCGCCCAAACCGTCGCGTTCTGCGCAGGGGAGTCGGTCAGTATTGGGGGTAAAATTTACACACAGCCCGGCACCGTAGTGGATACGGTGGCTGCCACCGGCAGCGGCTGCGACACCATCGTGACGTATACGCTGAAATACCTCACGCCCGCCCCATCGGTGGTCACAGTACAATGCCCCAGCGCCATCAACATCGCCGTGCTGCCCGGCGCAGGGCCGACCCTCGTGACCTACGCCCTGCCCACCGCCAGCACCGACTGTGTCTGCCCGGGCACCGCGCTCATGCTCATGTCGGGCTTGCCTTCGGGAAGTGCTTTCCCGCCTGGCACCACGTTGGTGTGCTACACCGCCCGCGACAGCTGCGGCAACACCTCGTCGTGCTGCTTCCCGGTGATGATCCGCGAGGCGCAAGCCTGCGACACGAAAGAAATCGGCTGCCTGAAATACGAGCTGCTCACCATCACCGCCGATGCGGCCAAGAACCAGACTTACCGCATCCGGGTGACGAACAAGTGCGCCAAAAAATTGATTTACAGTGCGATACAGATACCTGATGGGGTGAAGGCCATCAAGCCTACCGACCTCGCCACCTTCACCGCTGAAAGCGGGCGTGAGTACGAGGTGCGCAACCCAAACTTCACGCCGTTCTACTCGCTGCGCTTCAAATCCACCGACGACAGCATCGCGGGCGGCGAGTCGGACATTTTTAGGTACGCGCTGCCGGCGCAGAGCGACCCGGACTACATCCATATCACGTCGCGCTTGGTGACGCAGGAGTTTTATGCGGCGCACCTCAACACGTTCAACTGTCCTATAGGGATCACGCCGCCGGGTGGCATCAACAACCCCGCTGACCGGGGCTTTGCGCTGTCAGAAAAACCTTTGGGCCTGCGGATTTTCCCCAACCCGACGGCGGGAGAGTTGTTCGCTGACCTTTCAGATTGGTCGGGCGAGCAGGTGTACGTTCGGGTGTTCAATGCGCAGGGCCAGCAGACGCAGACTGCTTCGGTGGTAGCCGGTGCATCACCACAGATCCTCCAAATATCGGAGGGCATGGCCGAGGGCTTGTACTACTTGGAAGTCGTGACGAGCAGCGGTGAAAAGCAAGCGGCGAGATTTGTTTTGCAACGCAGGTAGGGTAGACGGGTGATTTTCCATCATCTGGAGCATTTTATGATTGAGGGCCATTCCGTCAACATGACGAAATGGCCCTCAATGATGATTAATAATGCCCCTCCTGAATACTTTGTGCTGCGGTGGGAATGACGATGATCTATTTTTTTACTCCTGCCAGTTGGTCGGCATTGGTCACCTGCACTTTCAAATCTTTTGGCACATACACCACGAAGGAAAGCGTCTCTCTGAGTTCTTCGCCTTTTACGCGGATTTGCTTTTGCATATTCGGTGCTTGGATGAGCAGTACATCCTCGATGGGCTTTGAGACCAAGTTGTAACGACCCACGTTGGCGAGTTCGTTGAGCATCGCCGGGTTGCCGGAGGGCAGACTGATGGTGATTTCAATACGGATGCTGGGGTTATTCCAAATCTTCAAATCTACTTCACCCGGCAAATCCAGCCGAATGGTACTTTTACTCTCGGTGTTGAACGACTTGTTGAATGTTTTGGCGGCAGTGGTCTGCGCAGCGGCACTCATTGTGAGTGTCAGCAGGAGTGCGAGGGAGATGATGCGTGTTGTCATGGTGGGCCTCCTTTTTTTATGTTTAATGGTTAAAAGTACAAACTTTGGTTTGGGTAAAACAAGTTTTTTGAAGAATATTATTTTAAAAAACTGAAATTTTAAAAATGAATGATACGGCCTGATCACCGTCTGTCACCTAAATACGAGGTGCTGCATGGAAGCGTTGGGTAGGGGTGTTGATTTTTGAGGCCATGGAAGATTAATTTCAGAATCTTAAAGTCGCCACTGCTGTTTACTTTTGCCCCAAGTTTCTACACATCCACTACCAGCCATCACACAATTCGGAAAAATATGGACAACATCCAAAACACGCGCGGCAAGGGGTTCTGTATCATGTACCTGCTGATGTTTTTGTTTTTTCTCACGGCAGTTATTTTCATGCTCTACAACCGCAGCGGCGTGATTGACTTCGCCCACTGATTCGGGTTTTTCGGTTCAGGGCGCAACACGAGCGGCTCAAACCCGCCGGGCATTTGGGTGTCCGGCGGGTTTTTGTGTTTGAAGAAACCGACAACAGCAGGACAATTCTTCTACCTTTGTCGCTACTGCGGGACTTCATAAGTCTCTCAAAGACAGGCTGATTGGTCTCGTATTCTACTTCTCTCGGCGACCCCAAAGCCTTAACCAATTTGGCTCATGCCCATTGATATTACTTTTCTCATCGCGTTTGCGCTGGGTTTTCGGCACGGCTATACACGCGGCATCATCAGTACAGTATTCAATGTACTGGCCTATGTCTTTGGTGTGGTGTTGGCCTTTAAGATCACTCCTACCACCACCAACATCATGGAGCGGCTGTTTAATTCAGCCAATCCGTCCATGTTCATCGCGGCTTTTTTGGTCAACGTCGTCATCATCATGTTCATGTTGCGGCAGACGGCCAATGCGATAGAAGGTGTGCTGAATGCCGTCTATCTTGGTGCGATCAACCGGGTGTTGGGCGGAGCGGTGATGTCGGTTGTTTCGATTTTGATTTTCAGTATCTTGGTTTGGTTTGCAGTCAGGGTGCAGTTTGTCAACGAGGCTACACTCCGCGAATCTAGAACTTATCCTTTTCTGAAAGACCTTCCCGGACGGGCCAAATCAGTGGCCATCCGACTCAAGCCTGTGGCTACTGAGGTGTGGGACGGTTCGCTCAGTTGGATGGACCGGCTCGAAAAATTTGGAGTTGAAAAAACAGATGGCCGGCAAAAAATTTATGACATCCCTAAAGATCCAGATGGCCCGGCCATCGAAGACGAACCTGCCACACAGCCAAGTAGCCGTCGGCCCTCTGTAGCCGAAGATAACGGAATTGAATACTGATGTGGTTCTTAGTTGTCGGAACCGATAACTGGCAACCAAGAACCAACAACCAAGAACCGACAACTAAGAACTGACAACGATGTACCCAGACCTTTCCTACATTTTTCACGCCCTGCTCGGCACTGCACCCGACAACTGGCTTTCTATTTTCAAAACCTTCGGTTTTTTCCTCGCTATCGCTTTTTTGGTGAGTGCTGTGGTGTTTGCGGCGGAGATGCGACGCAAAGCCCAGGAAGGGTTTTACCAGCCCACTCGCGTACTGGTGAAGGAGGGAATGCCCGCTACGTTGGGCGAAATCATTGCCAACGCATTTGTTGGCCTCCTCCTATTGGGCAAGGGCGCGTATGCTTATGCAAATTTTGAGGTGTTCAGGACGGACCCTGCTTCTGCGCTGTTGTCACTGAAAATGAACTGGTTGGCTGGCATCGTGGGCGCAGCTGCTCTGGGCGGACTGACCTGGTGGGACGCTCACCGCAAGCGCACAGAGCAGCCAACCGAACGCGAAATACTACTTTTTCCGCACGACCGCATCAGTGAAATGACGGTGTGGGCTGCGGTGGGCGGTATCGTGGGTGCCAAACTTTTCGACTTGTTTGACAACTGGGAGTCGTTTTTGGAGCACCCCCTTGAGACTTTGCTTTCTGGCGGAGGCTTGGCTTTTTTGGGCGGCTTAGTGCTGGGTTTCGTAGCAGTGGTGTCGTATATGTACCGCCAGCGCATCCCGTTTTGGCCCACTGCTGATGCAGTTGCTCCGGCACTCGCAGTAGGCTACGGTGTGGGGCGCATTGGTTGCCAAATGTCGGGCGATGGCGATTGGGGCATCGTGAACAAGGCCCCCAAACCCGACTGGATGGGCTTCTTGCCCGACTGGATGTGGAGTTTTCGGTACCCGCACAACGTGCTGAATACGGTGCATACCGACCCTGTGCCGAGTGTCCCGATGGAAGGCTGCACCTGGGATTACTGTATGCAACTCTCAGAGCCAGTGTACCCTACACCGTTCTACGAAGTGCTGATGATGACGGTAGTGCTGGGCATCCTGTGGACCTTGCGCAAGCGGGTAAAAATCACGGGTATGTTGTTTTTTATCTACCTCGCCCTCACCGCCATGGAGCGTTTTGTAATTGAAAAAATCCGCGTCAACGTAGTGCATGATGTACTGGGTATGAAGTTGACGCAAGCAGAAATTATCTCCATCGTGTTGTTCATCATCAGCATCGCGGGTATGGTGTACGTGTGGAAGAGGAACGATAAACTATGAGCGATGAACGATGAAGTATAGGCGATGACTTATCCAGTCCCTTGTTATTCAGCGCGTTGGATGGCTCATTGTTTATACTTCATCGTTCATCGTTCCCTTCACTTATGGCAAGAAAAAATAAACTCCGAAAATTTGCGGAGATACTGTCGTTCCCGAATGTGTACGAGAATTACAACGTGCAGCAGCCGGGACTGGTGGGAGCAGACATGGAGCCAGTAGATTTGCGGGGCCGATGGCACGAGCAGCATTTCAAAAATAACCACCCCATCACGATCGAGTTGGCGTGTGGCGGTGGCGAGTACACGGTGGGCTTGGCGCGGCTTTTCCCAGAACGCAATTTTATCGGGGTGGACGTGAAGGGCAACCGCATACACACTGGTGCTAAACAGGCCTTGGAAGAAGGACTGACGAACACCGCGTTTTTGCGTACCCGCATCGAGATCATAGAGCATTTTTTTGCGCCAGGCGAGGTGGCCGAAATCTGGATCACATTCTGCGATCCCTTCCCCCGCCCCAGCAAGGAAAACAGGCGGCTCACGTCCAATAATTTCCATGAGCGCTACCGCCGCATCCTCCAACCCGACGGGCTGGTACACCTGAAACACGACGACCCGGACTTTGTGAAATATTCCCTCGATACGATCGCCGCTGACCCGTGCTGTGCGCTGCTGTTTCAAAACATAGACCTCTACGCTGGCCCACTGCCAATGCCCGAACTGAGCATCCAGACCCTATACGAGGGCAAGCACTTAGCGAAGGGAAAGACCATCAAATATTTGCAGTACCAGATTAATAGGTAGAGGGTAGAAGGTGGAAGGTAGATGGTAAAAAGCCCTGCCGCCCTCCACCTTCTCCCCTCCACCTTCTACCCTCCACCCTCCACCCTTTACCGTATGCCTTCTCCATTCAATCCCGTTGGTGTCCTCGGTGCGGGCAGTTTTGGCACTTCCATCGCTAACTTGCTGGCACTTAACAGCGAAGTACTGTTGTTCAGCCGCAAGGCGGAGACGGTGGAAACCATCAATGCGACACGCCAACACTTGGGTGTGGAGGTATCGGCTCGTGTGACAGCCACCAGCGATTTGGCCGAAATGGCCGAGCGATGCACCCTCATCCTGCCCATCGTGCCGTCCAACAGCTTCAGAGACATGATCCGCTCGCTTGCCCCGCACCTGCGACCACACCACATCATCATTCATGGCACGAAAGGTTTCGACTTGCATGGCATGGAGGAAGAGGATTTGGATCGTCCCAATCTGGTACTCAGTCGCGCCAATGTGCGCACGATGAGCGAAGTCGTGCTGGAAGAGAGCTCGGTGGTGCGCGTCGGCTGCCTTTCTGGACCCAACTTGGCTGCCGAAATCATGGCTGGCCAACCAGCGGCCACATTGGTGGGTAGTCGTTTTCGGGAGGTGATTCAGGCCGGACAGGTGGCGTTGAACAGCCCCAAATTTCACGTCTTCGGCTCCTACGACATCCTCGGCGCGGAGTTGGCGGGGGCTTTGAAAAATATTGTGGCACTGGGCAGCGGCATCGTAGGGGGCTTAGGGATGGGCCGAAACATTCAGGGACTGCTGATAGCCAAGGGTTTAGCAGAAATGATTTACTTCGGAAAATCGCTGGGCGCATCCAGCCAAGCCTTCATCGGTGTGGCGGGCATTGGTGATCTCGTTGCAACGGCTACCAGCACCAACAGCCGCAACTACTCCTTTGGCGTACGGCTGGCGAAGGGCGAAACGGTGCAGCAAATCCGCTCGACCATGCCCGAGCTGGCTGAGGGAGTACGCACCTTGCACATCGCCCACCACTTGGCTCGGCAGCACAAACTCCATGTGCCCATCACCGATATGCTCTACGCGGTGGTGTTTGAGCGGTACCCTATCGAAAAAGCCTTGCAGTACCTGATGACCTACCCGTATGCGGTAGATGTCGATTTTTTGTAAGCCTGATTCTATGAGTATTTCGCAAAGGCGCAGAGGCGCAAAGTCTTAACTTTGAATGCTTTGATTTTTACCGACTCTGGTCGCCGAGGCACTACACTCACTTCATTATCCTCGCTTCATTTTTAGGATAAACGAGAGGTGCCAGCCCGGATTTCCGGGC
>JAYSUY010000811.1:0-1285 GCA_043718855.1 Saprospiraceae bacterium
GAACTTTTTGGAACTGGAAGAGGGGGGAAATTAGGAACGATGAACTATGAACGATAAGGGATGAACTGAGCGACATCCCCAGATTCTCCGAGTAACCGAACCCACATTTCTACACACCAACAACGCAAGGCAAAATGCTTTTCAACCATAAATCTCCGTCCATCCTGTTCGTGCTGCTGTTTGGCGCGAGCGCAGTTTTTGCCCAAAAAGACAAGGAAAAACTCAACAGCGAAACCACTGACGTGGTGAAGTCCTTCGAGGCGCGGCTGCTGGAATCCAACAAAATCAACGTGCAGCCGCAGTTGCCGCCGTTAGATACCACCACCAAGCGGCAGAACTATGTGGTGCCACCACGCCCACTTTCGGTAAAATACGACGCGCCCAAACTCAAACCCATCGGCATGAAAACCGTGAAGGAGGAAAAACCGCTGAACGGTTTTGTCAAAGCCGGGGCAGGTGTGCCGAAAGCATTTTGGGGCGAAGCGGGCTACTATTTCAAGAGCAGCGACAAGTTCGACGGCAAGGTGTGGTTTCGCCACCACAGCCAGAATGCAGAAAAGGCCGTTGAAAACCAGAAGTTTATGAACAACGACTTCCTGCTCAACGGCAACTACTACGTCAACGAGAACGTGGCGGCGGAGGCCAAAATCGGGTACAGTGCCGACCGGGTACACTACTACGGCTACCAAGTGGATTCGTTCAGCCGGAGCAGCGAGGCGGTGCGTCAAGATTTCAAAATCCTCGACATCGGCGCTCGGCTCTACAACAAGGAGCGCAACGAAGCGGACATCAACTACTCCATCGCGCCCAAGATTTACAAACTGAGTGACTACTACTCCAACGACGAGACGGGGTTCAGTTTCGACATGAGCGCCACCAAGTGGTTTGCCGAAAAGCACCCGCTGCGCATCACCATCCGGCCCGACCTCACGAAGTTCACCGACACGGCCACCCAGAAACTGAACAACATTTACCTGCAACCGTCCTTCACGTTCCACTCCGACATCGTGAAAATCAAGGTGGGCGGCAACTTCGTGAACAACCGCGATGAGTTCAGCATTTTCCCTGATGTCGAACTTGGTCTGCGCGTGTTCGGCGACGGCATCCAACTCTTCGCGGGCATCACGGGCGATTTGCGCAAAAACACCTATCGCACCCTCTCGGACTACAACCCGTTCTATCAGATACGCGGCAGCAAACTCCGCAATACCCGCTATGACAACTACTACGGCGGGGTGCGCGGCAACCTCGGCTGGCTCGACTACTCCGTGCAGGGCAGTTACAG
>JAYSUY010000812.1:0-3523 GCA_043718855.1 Saprospiraceae bacterium
TCGAAGGGTTGAGTGCCCGGATAGCGTGTCTTTTTCATGGTGGGAAGGTTGCTGATTGGAGGGTTTCGAGTTGGAAGGTTTCTGCGGCGGAATGACCCCATGACGATGCCGTTACCGCGCCCCGCTGGCCGCTGCTGGCTGCTCCTCGTTGCCGCCCTCGTCGGGAAAATTGCGCTGGAGTGTTTTGATGAAATCCTGCACAGCCTCCCGCACGCGGTTGGTTTCTACCGTCTGCTGTTCGCTGCTGAGGGTGCCTCGGCGGGTTTTTTTGCGGAGGTCTTCGTACTGACTCTCCAAGTCGACACATTCGTCGAGCCACTCGGTGGCCTTGAGGCGTTGAGCGAGCAGGTCGAAGATGTCTTGAAACTCGTTGGCGATCACCCACTGGCGCAATTGCGCGTAGGGCAGCGCCGTGCGCGGGCGCGATGCGCCGGGCGTGTTGGAGCGAAGCATGTTGCGGTCTTCGCAGTGCTCGTACATGGCCCGCACGAAGGCTTCGATACCGATCTCGTCGGGTACAAAAGTCATCGTGTACTGTTCGTTGCAGTGCGTGGCGGTCTGATTGTTCAGGAAGGTGTTGGCCGAAAATTTCTGTTTCCGCTCGCTCACGTGCTGCTGGAGCATGTGCATGAAGAGGTGGACGTACCACTTGTCAAAGGGCATCCCCAGGAAAACGAAGTACTCGGCATCGAAAACATTGGTTTTCAGATCGTCCGACAGGCTGTTGTTCATAAAAATAGACCGCACATACTCATAGTAGTCGGCGTAGGTCATCACCAGCGAATCCTTGATTTTTAGTTCGCCCAAGAAGTTGAATACCAGCGGCTTGTCTTTGGTCGGCACCTTGATCGACTTGTTGGCCGGCTGCCCGCGCTTGTAGCTGTCAAACACAAAATCGGTACCCTGCACCGCGCCTTGCAGTTCAAAAGCCTCCTTCATTTTGTAGTCGGGAGAGAGGTACAGGATGAAGTGGAAAGGCATCCGGGCAATGAGGCCCATCAGCTCCTCGGCCCAGGGGTGGGGCTGCTCGTAGAATTCCTTGACCTTCAGGTAAGGCGGCAACTGCGGCGCGCCAGGCTGATAGTGAAACCAGCCGTCGTCGTACACGCTGATTTTCAGTGATTTCGCATTCGCGCGAAGGCATTGGGCGAGTTGGTCTTCCAGCCGCTCGCCGTTGGGCGGGTTCAGGATGTCAGGGCCGATGCAGAGGATGCACTTTTCGTGCTCAAGGCTGTGGAACAAGGAGTTCCACTGGACGCGCTCATCTAATTTAGGCGGAGAGATTGACATAACAAAGTGGTTTCGGGTCAAGTAGTGAAATAAATGAAGCGGCAAAAATTGAATTCCAAAGGAGAAAATCGCTTCAAAAGAACTTCCAAAAGATTTTTTGCATCTCAAAAGTAAGCCTGTCCAGAATATTGTTCAGAGATATTTTTTTCGACATATCTTTTTCTGGTTTACTTGGACATTCCTCAACCTCCCATCATCTCCCACGTCAACTGGTTCACCACATACGGCTCCTCGTGGCGCAGGTTGAGGTATTCAAAAAACATGGGGTGAAAGCACACCTCACAGCCCGGTGCGTAGGGGTCGTTGTCGTCGGTATTGAAACAAAAACGGTAGATCACTTCCTGCTTTTGCTGGGTCACAGTGGGTACGTTCCCCGCGCCGCGCCGGGCATTTTGGCGGATGCCGAGCACGCCCATGTGGAACAGCCGGATCATGATCTGGTCGGGCGTGCGGCAGTCCTCGAAGAGTTCGAGACCGCCGAATTTGTCGCAGAGATCTTCATAAGCCATCACCGTGCGGAGTTGTACGCTGTTGAGTTTCGACAGCACTTTTTGGAGGCCGTGAAACTCGCCGATGAACTGCCCGATGAACTCCCGCCGGATGATGTTCTCCGTCTCTTCGCGCACCACCTTGCGGAACATTTCCTCATCAGCAGGGCGGTTTCCCATCTCAGCGAAAATGGCTTTTAGGTACATCTGAATCTCGCGAGGGTTCCACAGGGAGTGCCGCACGATGTAGAGAAACGAGTGCTCCTTCACCTCCCGGACGCGGGCGTTGGCCACATCGAAGGGGAAAAGCAGGTTCCAAGCGTTCGGCACTTCCTTTTCGGGCAAATCAAGCGCGTCAGCGATGCGGCGGTTCACCATCTCGTACAGTTCGCGCGGGTTCCATTCCAGCCGCACCACGTGGTTGCTCTCCAAGTCGGCCCGCTCACGCAGTTGCAGTTCGAGGAACTTGTCCATCGGGATGGTAAAAATCATGTGCATCCACGAGTAGTTGGCCGTATCGCGCTGCAAGTCGCGGGCTGCAATGACCAGGCCCTTGAGCAGGGCCGAGAGAAAATCGCGCTTTTCGAGGGCCATGCCGCTGTTCTGGCGGTACTGAAACTCATCGTAAAAGTCATCGAAACGGTCGAGCGTGAGCAGCACTTTTTTGCCGTGCCGCTCCAAGATTTGTCGGATGAGCAGTACCGGGCGGCGCAGCGCCTCATCGGTGTTGTTGCGGGCCAGCAGGTTGAGTTGGCCGCTCACTTTGGCGATCATGGCGGCGAAGGTGCCCACCGACTGCTCGATGGCGACTTGCACCACCTCAGCGAAATTGGTGAAAAAATACACCAAAAACGCCCCTAGAATCTCCCCGCCGCCTATTTTTTTCTGGCCGTTGCTCGCGCCATAGAGTTCCGTCACATGGCTGAGTGCCTGCTCCAAGTCGCTCTTTTCCTCCGCGCTCAGCCGCTCCGAAAACTCCGCGCTCAGTATCTGCTGCGCCGCCATGCACACCGCCGAGGCGGTGAGGGCCTGCTTCCAGGCATAAGTCGCCACCTTCGTCGGGTCGAGGAAATGCGCCAAGTCCGTTTGTCCTCCGGCGGTGATGCGCTTGTTGAGGTCGTCGTAAATTTTGCGGTAAAAAAAATGGAACAGCGGCTCCAGCGGAAACTCGTCGGCGATGATGTCGATGTCCGCTTCGGCCAAATAGTCCGAGTGGTTTTCGGAGCGGTAGCCCACGAGCAGGGCTGTTTTGCCCGACCCCTTGCGCCCGATGAGCAGGCAGCGGCTCTCGTCTTTCACCTGCCTGTACACGCGGGTGTGTACAAACGTGCGGCGCTCGGCTTGGCGAAGCACCTGGTCTTGCTCGGCTTTGAGTTCGCGGAACGCGTTCTGAAGGCGGCGGAGTTGTTCGGGGTTTGGGTGGAGTGCGGTCATGTCGTGCTGTTTTTCAATTGTTTTCGGGCGAAAAGTAGCACAGCCTAGAGAATGAGCGGCATAGTATTTTGATTTTATGAAAAATGCCTCACATTTGTCGGCACTCTTGGGCTGTGAAGAATGGGTTGAATTGCTGTTCCCGCTACCGCGTAGAAATACCTGTTTTTAAAATCAGGTATTTCTACGCTTACACCGCTCCCGCAGCGGGCAGACCTTTGCCCCATCGCTTTTTAATAAATTTTGTAACTGGTTAGCACAGGGGCAGTGCCCCATAATATTTGTAGTAAAATATGGCAAAACCTGGTTGGAGG
>JAYSUY010000813.1:0-1285 GCA_043718855.1 Saprospiraceae bacterium
ACCAGTCACCAGTCAACCAGTCACCAGTCAACCAGTCACCAGTCAACCAGTCACCAGTCAACCAGTCACCAGTCAACCAGTCACCAGTCAACCAATCACCAGTCAACCAGTCACCAGTCAACCAATCATCAGTCAACCAGTCACCAGTCAACCAGTCACCAGTCAACCAGTCACCAGTCAACCAGTCACCAGTCAACCAATCACCAGTCAACCAATCACCAGTCAACCAATCATCAGTCAACCAATCACCAGTCAACCAATCACCAGTCAACCAATCACCAGTCAACCCATTGACAACCTCCTCTCCGAGCCTACCCCGCTCCCCGAAACCGACGTATCGGCCATGATCCATGACGCATGGTTTTGGGTAAATCAGGGACACACCGAGCGAGGTCTTGAACTCTTCGAACTTGCCCTCGAACAATATCCAGACCACACCGAACTGCGCCAAGAGTACGAAAAAGCAAAAGGCAAGGAGCAAAAAGCAAAAAGCAAAGGGCAAGAGGCAAGGAGAAAAGAGCAGGAGGCAAATAGCAAAGAGCAAAGCACTGACAACCAGCAACCAGCAACCAGCAACGAAGCCAAATCCTACGACTTGATGGGAGACATGGCCGCTGAAAAAGGCGACTATCTCTTCGCAAAATACTGCTGGGACCGCAGCGCAGAACTCGACCCTGCTTTCCCCAACATCTTTCACAAACTGGGCTTGATTGCCTACGAACACCTGCGAGACTACAAGGAAACCGCTCTGGTGTACCTACACAAAGCCTTAGAAATCAATCCAAAAGATGCAGAGGTACTGCTTGCCCTCGCCGACAACGACTACCAACTTGGCGAGCGTGATGCCGCTGCTCGTCGCTACACGCAGGCTGTCGGCATCGCCCCTGACCTGCGTACCACCGAACACGACCGGCTGTTTTTGCAAATGGCCGAAAGCCGTGGCGCGAGCGACAGCCCGCCTTCGCCTCTGGCTACGGCAGGTAAAGATAACAAACGAGATGTGGACGGTCCCTTACAGGGGGACAAAAGGCCGCAGGAGGTCGCTCACTCCTCACTCCTCACTCCTCACTCCTCACTCCTCACTCCTCACTCCTCACTCACAGTACTCATCACCGGTGCCACCTCCGGCATTGGCCGCGCTACCGCCGAGGTGTTCGCTCAGCACGGCCACCGGCTCATCCTCACGGGCAGACGCACCGAGCGGTTGTCTGCCATGAGCCGCGAGTTGGAGGAAAAATACGGCACTGACACCCACATGCTGCCATTCGATGTACGCGACCAACGC
>JAYSUY010000814.1:0-3516 GCA_043718855.1 Saprospiraceae bacterium
CGAGTTGCAAATCCACCGTGTTCCCAGGCGACATCCTCCTCAACGCACAGGGTTGTTTTGAAAACTTTACCGTCACCGTGACGGGCATCAGCGGCACCCCGAACTACATGAACATGGTGACGGCCATCAACTTGGGCCAGACCTTGAAAGTGACCATCAAGAACCTGATCACGGGTTCGAGTTGCTTCGGCCTCATCGAGGTGAAAGACGCGACACCGCCCAAAGTGACCTGCCCGCCCGCCGTCACGGTGGCGTGCAGCGACCCGACCGATGTGAGCAAAACGGGCAACATCACGGTCGTGGATTGCAGCAACACTACGCCCTCGTTCAAGGACGTGTTCACCGACCTCGGCGACTGCGGCTCGCCGCGCGCCCGCATCACCCGCACCTGGACGGTGTCGGACACTTGGGGCAACCAGTCGATTTGCAGCCAAGTCATCACCATCAAGGCATTTGAACTGCCTACGGTGGTGTTCCCGCCCGACATCACGCTGCAATGCGCCGCCATCGCGGGCAATCCTGCCGCCACTTTGCCCGCCCAGACGGGTACGCCGACCATCAACGGAGCGGCCATCGCCACCAGCGTACTCTGCTCCTCGAAGGTGAACTACACCGACGAAGTATTCAACGGCTGCACCGGCACCTACACGATTGTGCGCACTTGGAGCGTACTGAACGACTGCCTGCCCACTGGCTCGACCAACCCCTCCATCAAAACGCAGCGCATCAAGGTGGTGGACGACAACGGCCCGGTGTTCACTTGCCCAGCCAACATCACGGTGAGCACCAACCAGAGCAGTTGCTGCGCCAACGCCGCGCTGCCCTCGGTCATCATGGAGGAAGGCTGCTCCAAAATCACGGGCGTTCAGGCAATGGTGACCGGCACGAACCCGGCCAATGGTAACGCCATCCAGTTCGTGGTACCCGGCACACTGACCAATTTTCCGGGAAACAACCTCTGGCTGCCCGACACGATGGCGAACTTCGGCCCCACGCAGTGCCTTCCGGTAAACGGCACGTACACAGTGATGTACGTCGCCTCCGATGGCTGTGTGAACTCATCCACCTGCTCCTTCACCATCAGCGTGCAGGATTTTGTGTCGCCCGTAGCGGCCTGCGACCAGACGACTACCGTCGCACTCGGCGACGACGACCCGACGGACTGCTACACGCCAGGCAACGCCTGCAAGGGCGCGGGCGTGACCTGGGTGAGCGCCAAAGTGTTCGACGACGGCTCGAACGATAAGTGCAGCAAAATCAAGTTCAGCATCCGCCGCATGGAGCCGTACAGTGCCTGTATTCAGGCCCTGAACGCTTGCGAAAAGGCCAAAGCGACGGCGGAAGGTGACTCCATCAAGTTTTACTGTTGCGAGGCGGGTACCAAACAGCGCATCATCCTGCGGGTGTATCAAGTGGACGACAACGGCATGGTAATGCCCAAATCGGACGGCTCGCCGATGTACAACGAGTGCATGATTGAGGTGGAAGTGCAGGACAAACTGACCCCCATCTGCCAGCCGCCCGCCCACGTCACGGTGGCTTGTGAAAATTTTGACCCTACGCTCTGGGCGCACGGCCAGCCTGTAGTGCTGGACAACTGCTGCTTGGATACCACCAAAACTTACTTGGGAAAATGCGGCTACACGCACTCGGCCAACTACACGCAGTTCGACACGCTCTGCAACCGAGGCACCATCGTGCGCACGTTCAAGGCGTTTGACTGTCATGGGTTTAGCAGCGAATGCACCCAGCGGGTGGTGGTGAACTACAACCAGGATTATTACGTCAAATTCCCCGACGACGTGGTGGTGACGGCCTGTGATGGCACTGGAAATTTTGGGGTGCCGACTTTTTTTGGAAAAAACTGCGAGGCGCTGGCCTCCAATTTTGAGGACCTCAAATTTACCCTCGTACCCGACGCTTGCTTCAAAATCGAGCGAACCTGGCGCATCATCAACTGGTGTACGTTCAACTCCAACCTGCCGCTGAAAACCATACCGAACCCCAATCCGGAGGTGAACTCCCAGAGTTCGCTCAACCTGCCCGGCCCCGTTGTCTCGAAGGCTGGCACGGTGGGCGCGTGGGCGGCTACGAAGGTGAAAATCAACCCCTCCGACCCCAACCCCACGGACTATAGTAGTTTTTGGGAAAAAGACGGCAACGGCTACATCTACATCCAGATCATCAAAATCTTGGACCAGCAGAAGCCGACGGTGAACTGCGTGACAGTGCCCACCGAGTACTGTGACCTGACGAACAACGCCCCTGACCTCTGGAACGAGACTTATTGGTTTGACCCGAAACTCGCCACCCACGACCTCTGCGAAGGCCCTGTCGATCTGAGCATCACGGCCACCGATGCTTGCTCTGGCTCGAACGTGGAGTTTCAGTACCAACTTTTCCTCGACCTCGACAACGACGGCTCGATGGAGACGGTGGTGAACAGCGCGGCTTTGCCCCCAGCCAACACGGTCAATTTTGGCAACGCTGGCAACCCCAATTTTGCGGGCGGCACGCCCCGCGCCTTCGATGAGCGTCCGGTTTCTGCCAACCAAAAATACGCCTTCGCGCTGCAAGTCGGCACGGCTGTGGGCAACACCAAGTCGGCCTTCTTGCGCTGGAACACGCTGCAAAGCCCCAACCAGTACGTGGTGCCGGAACTGCCCTACGGCACCCACAAAATCAAGTGGATTGTGTCGGACGGCTGCGGCAATGAGCAGGTGTGCGAGCATGTGCTTGTGGTGAAGGATTGCAAGAAACCGGCCATCGTGTGCATCAACGGCTTGAGTGCCAACATTGTGTCCATCAACGGGATACAACTCTGGGCGATTGATTTTTTGAAGTCGGTGGAAGACAACTGCACCCCGGCTGCGAAGATGAAATTCGGCCTTCGTCGGGCGGGCACGGGCACGGGTTTTCCAAGCGACCCGAGCAATGGCAGCCCGCTGACCAGCGTGCTGTTCACATGCGCCGACTTGGGCCAACAGAATGTGGAGCTGTGGGCGATGGACGCGGCGGGCAACATGGATTTCTGCGCGACATCGGTGGTGGTGCAAGACAACACGAACAATTGCAGCCCTGCCGGCTCAGTAGCGGGCAATCTGATGACGGAGGCGAACGCGGGTGTGGAGGGTGTTTCGGTGAAACTGACGGGTACGGCGAACAGTGTGCCGGTGTCTGAGAACACGCTTTCCGACGCGAGTGGGACGTACAAGTTCTCGCTTCCGCTGCCCAAGCCGCTGCAACTTTCTGTCACACCCACCAAAAATGAGAACCCGCTCAATGGGGTATCCACCTACGATTTGGTACTGATTTCCAAGCATATACTCGGTCTAGAGCCGCTCAATAGCCCCTACAAGATGATCGCGGCAGATGCTAACCGCTCTGGCTCGATCACGACATTCGACATCGTGGAGTTGCGCAAGTTGATCCTGGGGATTTACACGGAACTGCCGAACAACACCTCGTGGCGTTTTGTGGAGAAAGCGTTTGCTTTCCCTGATCCATTGAACCCGT
>JAYSUY010000815.1:0-9984 GCA_043718855.1 Saprospiraceae bacterium
CAATCCACCAATCACCAATCACTAATCCACCAACGTCACGTCCCCCTTCATCAGCACCAACTCCCCGTTGGCGAGCAGCACCTCCGCGTACCACGCGAACACCGCTGGCTGCACCGTCTGCCCCCGGAACGAGCCATCCCAGCCCATCTTCTCCACGTTGGGCAGCAGGTCGTCGTTGCGGAACACCATCGTGCCCCAGCGGTCAAAAACTTGCAAAGTCTTGATAATCTGCACACTGTTGTCGCTGGCGAAGAGCAGGAAAAAGTCGTTGTCGCCGTCGCGGCGGCCAGGGCTGAACACGTTGGGAGCCCACAAGTGCGGGTCGTCCACCTGCGCCCGCAGCGAAATCTTGGCCTCGCAACCCTCCTTGTTCACCACCGTCACCGTGTAGTAAGTGCTGCGCAGCGGTTTGGCGATGACCACCAGCGGGTCGGCGGTGAGCGTCAGGCCCTCCATCGGCGACCAGGTGACCGAGGCGATTTGGTCGGGCGGCAAGTTCACCGTAGCACTCAGTTTTCCGGCTTCGCCAAACACGAGGCGCACGTCAGGCCCCAGCGTCACAGTCGGCTGCACAGGCGCGTCGAAACTCAGCGTCTGCTCGTGCTCGCAGCCGCTCGCGTCCTGCACCACCAATGCGTAGGAGCCGGGCGCGAGTTGGTTGAACAGGCTGGCCGAGCCGAACGTGGTGCCGCCGTCGAGCGAGTACAAGTACGGCCCCGTGCCACCCGTGACCGCCGTGATGCGCACCGAGCCGGTCGGTTTTTTGCAGTTTGGCGGCTGCTCATCGAGCGCCAGCGCGGTCGGCACGTTGGTGTTTTGAGTCACCTGAACGAGTTGCGAGGCCGTGCAGTGGTTTTGCAAATTACTGACCATCAGGGTGTAAGTACCCGGAGCGTTCACGACGGGCGTGGCAGAGTTGCCGCCCGACACGATGTTGCCTCCGCCTGCGGCGGCTGCCCAAGCGTACTGGAAATTTGCGCCAGTCGAAGACCCGGCCGCGCTCAGTGTGCCTTGCAGCACCGTGCAGTTCAGTTCAAAACTCCCGCTGGCTTTGGCTACCGGCGGCTCAATGTTTTGGCTCACCGAGGCGGTGGCCAAAGCCGTGCAGCCGTTCGCAGAGTTCGTGATGTGCAGGGTGTACACGCCCGGCTGGTTCACCGTCGGGGCCAGTGTATTTACCCCAGAAACTAAACCTGTTCCCGTCCAAGTCACGCTGTATCCGCTGGCAGGCGTACTCACGGAGCCGCTCAGCGCGACGGTTTTTGCCAAACAATCCAGCACTGCGGGCGGAGCGATGCCGCCGACTGGCAGGGCCAGGTCTTGCCCGACTACGGTTTGCGAGGAAGCCGTGCAGCCGTTGTACAGGTCGGTCACGGTGAGGGCGTAAATGCCCGCCGAAGTGACGAGCGGCGCAGCCGTGTTCGCGCCCGAAGCGATGCCCGACCCCGCCCATGCGTAGGCCACGCCGCTGGCTCCGCCCGCTCCGCTGCCCGCAAGGCTAAGTTGCTTTGTGGTGCAAGTGAGTAGGCCGCCCGCCCCGGCGTTGGCTTGCGGCGGCTGGATGTTTCGCAGCACCGTAGTGGTGGCAGTGGCGGTGCAGTGGTTGGCGGTGTTGGTGACGACGAGGGTGTACACACCTGGCTTCGAGACCGTCGGGGCGAGCGTCGTATTTCCCGAAACGATGAGGCCGCTGCCGGTGGTCGTCCAGGCGTAGGCAAAGTCGCTGCCCGTGCTGCTGCCCGCTCCACTGAGGTCGATTTGAGCGGTTTTGCAAGTCAGTTCGACTGGCGCGGCTGCTGCGCTGAGCGGGGCGGCCACGTCTTTCAGCACCTGCGCGGTGGCGGTCTGGGTGCAGCCGTTGCTCAGGTTTTTTATCAAAACCGTGTACGTCCCGGCTGCGCCTACGGTGGGAAAAAGCGTGGTGCCACCCGACAGGATGAGACCGTCGCCCGTAGTCCAAGTGGTTTCAAAACTGCTGCCCGCGCCAGTGACGCTGGCCGAAAGCGAGAGCGAGGTAGTGGCACAATCCAGTGCAAATGGTACGGTGGTCGTGACCTGCGGCTTCGCCAAATCCTGGGCGACAGCGACCGAGGCCGTGCTGGTGCAGTGGTTGGAGGTGTTGGTGATCAGCAGGTTGTAGGTGCCGGGCTGGTTCACGACGGGGCTGAGCATGGTATTTCCCGAAACGATGTTGCCGCCGCTGGCCGTCCAGTTGTAGGCAAAGTTGCTGCCCTGGCTGGATGCCTTGCCGTCCAGCGCGAGCGAGGTGACCGCGCAGTTGAGCATGGCGGGCGGTGCTACGGCCGCTGTGGGCGGGGCCACGTCGCGGCTCACGGCGACGCTGACTTGGGCGGTGCAGCCGTTGGCGGTGTTGGTGACGAGGAGGGCGTAGGTGCCGGGCTGGTTCACGGTCGGGGCGAGCGTAGTGTTTCCCGAAACGATGTTGCCGCCTCCGCTGGCTGTCCAGCCGTAGGTCATGTTTGCGCCTTGTGCGCTGCCGCTGCCGCTGAGGGCGAGCGAGGTGGTGGCGCAATCGAGTTGTGAAGCGAGTGCGACTTGGGCGGCGGGAGCGGTTTTGTCGAGCAGCACAGTGGCGATGGCGGTGGCGGTGCAGCCGTTGTCCAAGTTCGTGACGAGCAGGGTGTAGGTACCGGGCTGATCGACGACCGGGGCGAGGGTGTTTTTTCCAGAAACAAAATTGCCTCCTGCTGTGGCCGTCCAGTCGTAGGCGTAGGGGCTGCCGGTGCTGCTGCCCGCGCCGCTGAGGGCGAGGCTGGGGGTTTTGCAGTCCAGCACGGCCGGGGCCGATGCGGCTGCTGCGGGCGGTGTGCGGTCGGCGAGCACTGTGGCGGTGGCGATGGCGGAGCAGCCGTTGGTCGTGTTGGTGACGAGTAAGATGTAGGTGCCGGGCTGGTTCACGGTAGGTGTCAGTGTAGTGCTTCCCGAAACGATGTTTCCGCCACCGCCTCCGGCGGTCGTCCAATTGTAGGTAAAATCTGGGCCTTGCGAGGTGCCGCTGGCGGAGAGTTGTAGGCTGGCGGTTTTACAAGTGAGCGGCCCCGGCGTTTGTATCAGCGCATTGGGTACGTTGGCATCTTTTTGCACTGAGGTCTGGTCTGTGGCGGCGCAACCGTTCTGGTTGTCAACGATTTGCAGGATGTAGGTGCCGCCTGCGCTCACGGTGGGAGTCAGGGTGTTGCCCCCAGAAAGGATGTTGCCGTCGAGGGTCGTCCAGCCGTAGGAGAAGTTGGGGCCGGTGCTGCCGCTGCCGCTGAGGGCGAGGGTGGCGGTGGTGCAGGTGAGTGTGGCGGATGGCCCTGCCTCGGCTTGGGGCGGCGCGGTATTGGCTGTCACGGTGACGGCGGTGCTGGCGGTGCAGCCGTTGCTGGGGTCGGTGATGAGCAGGGCGTAGGTGCCTGCGGCGTTCACGATGGGGGCCAGTCCGGTATTTCCCGAAAGGATGTTGCCGCCGCCGCTGACTGTCCAAGTGAGGGCGTAGCCCGCTCCCTGCGAGGAGCCGCTGGCATCGAGGCTGAGGGTCGTGTTCAAGCAGTTGATCTGGGCGGGCGCGGCGACTTGGGCGATGGGCAGCACACGGTTTTCCGTCACGGTGACGACCGTGCTGACGGCGCAGTTGCTCATGGTGTTGAGGACACTGAGGGTGTACTGGCCGGGCGCGTTCACGGTGGGCGTGAGGGTGTTTTGGCCGCTGAGGAAGTTGCCGCCTACAGCGGACCAGGTGAAGGTGATGCCTGGGCCTTGCGAGGTGCCGATGGCGTTGAGTTGCACCGTCGGGGATAGGCAGGTGAGGGTGCCGGGCGGCTGGATTTGGGCGGCTGGCACGTTGGCTTCTTTTTGCACGAGCACTTGGTCGGCGGCGGCGCAACCGTTCTGGTTGTCAAGGATTTGCAGCAGGTAGGTGCCTGCGGCGTTCACGGTGGGAGTCAGGGTGTTGCCTCCCGAAACGATGTTGCCGTCGAGTGTCGTCCAGCCGTACGAGAAGTTGGGGCCGGTGCTGCCGCTGCCGCTGAGGGCGGCGGTGGCGGCGGCGCAGGTGAGGGTGAGGGCGGGGCCGGCATCGACTTGTGGCGGGGCGGTGTTGGCCGAGATGGTGGTCTCGGCGGTGGCGGTGCAGCCGTTGCCAAGGTCGGTGACGGTGAGGGTGTAGGTGCCGGGCTGGTCTATTTTCGGCGCAGCCGAGGTGCTACCGCTGAGGATGTTGCCGCCGCCAGTGGCTGCCCAGGCGTACTGCGGGTTTCCGCCAGTGGCGGTGGCCGAAAGGTCGAGGGTGGTGACGGCGCAGGTGAGCGCGGGGGCTGGGACGATGCTGAGGGCGGGCGGCTCGCGGTCGAGGGCGACAGTGACGAAGGCGGTGGCGGAGCAGCCGTTGGCATCGTCCCAGACGGTGAGGGTGTAGTTGCCGGGCTGGTCAATTTTTGGCGTAGCCGTAGCCTCGCCGCTCTGGATGTTGCCGCCGTTGGTGGCCGTCCAGCCGTATACTAATTGGCCGCTGGTGCTGCTGGCGGCGGCGCTCAAATCAAGGCTGAGCGTGGTGCAAGTGAGGGCTGGCGCGGGGGCGATTTGCAGGGCGGGCGGCTGGAAATCTGCGACCACTGGCACGGCCAATGTGGTGGTGCAGCCGTTGTCCAAGTTGGTGAGCAGCAGGGTATAGGTACCGCCTGCTCCAATGGTGGGAGTCAGCGAATCGGCCCCGGCGAGGATGTTGCCGTCGGCGGTTGTCCACCCGAACGTGATGTTGGGCAAGGTATCCAGCCGCAGTGCACTGAGGGTAGCGGTCGGCAAGTTGCAGTTGAGGCTGGGCGCGGGCGCAGCTTCCGCCTTCGGTGCTGTTTTTTCTGCTAAAATTTTGATGTCCAGTGTTTTGGCGCAGCTGCTCAGGGTGTCGGTGACGAGCAGGTGGTAGGTGCCGGGCGCGGCTATGGTGGGGGCGAGCGTGGTATTTCCCGACAGGATGCTGCCGCCGGTGGTGGTCCAGAGGTACTGGATGCCAGGGCCTGTGCTGCTGCCTGCGGCGTTGAGCGCGAAGGCGGGCAGGGAGCAGGTGAGCAGGGGCGGCGGGGCTACGACGGCTGCAAGGTTGACGGTACTCTTCACCTCAACGGAGGCTTTGGCGGTGCAACCGTTGGCAGGGTCGGTGGCGGTGAGGGTGTAGGTGCCCGTGGCGTTCACCTTGGGAGCGGCTGTGGCGGCTCCGCTGAGGATGTTTCCGCCGTTGGCGGCGGACCAAGCGAGGGTGGCGGTGGCGGGCAAAACGGTGGCGGCGAGGGCGATGGTGTCGGGTTTTTTACAGATCAAAACGCCAGGTGTGGCGAGCGCGAGGGTGGGCTTGACGAGGTTGGCAGTAACTTGAACGGTGTCGTAGGCACGGCAGCCAGTGACGATGTACAGCACTTGGAGGATGTAGGTGCCGACACTGCTGGCGGTGGCGGTGGGCAATGTGGGTGCAGAAGTGATGGTGCCGTTGGTGGTGGACCAGAGGTAAATCATGGAGGTGCCAGTTGTACTGCCGTCGCTGGAGAGCGTGGCTTGAGGCTGGGCACAGGTAATTGTATTAGCCGTAGCATTGGCAATGGGCGGCGGTTCTGGCGGGTCCACAGTGTGCTCAGCGGTGGCGGTGCAGCCGGTTTTGGTGTTGGTAATGGTGACGGTGTAGGTGCCAGGCTGGTTCACAAGGGGCGTGGCGGTGTTGGCTCCGGTGGTGATGTTGCCGCCGCTTCCGGCTGCCCAAGTGTAGGCGAAGTTGTCGGGGACGTTGGTGGTGGCTTTCAGGGAAACGGCGGGGCTGTTGCAGGCGAGCGGCTTGGGCTGCAGGATGTTGACCCCCAGTGCCGGGGCCTCTGTGACGACGAAGCTGCTTTGCAGCGTACAGCTGTGGGTGCTGCTCTGAAATTGGAGGTCGAGCGAGTAGGTACCTGGCTGGTCAACGGTGGGCGTGAGGGTGTTGGCACCGCTGACGATGTGGCCGTTGGTGGTGCTCCATTGGTAGGTAACATTGGGGCCAGGGGCGCTGGTACCGGTGGTGGCGTTGAGGGTAATGGGTGACCCGGCGCAGGGTATGGTGTAGTTGGCTGCCGGGGCGATGGTGAGGTGGTTGACAAACGCAAACACCGAGTCGTAAGCCACGCAAGTGGGGTACAGGCCGATGTCATCAATTGCAATGGGCGATGGCCACTTAATGTGGCCTCCCCCTGGCGGGTTTGATGTCAGTTCGATGCACATCTCCACCGATGTTTGGTTGAAGTTATACCATGTCCCCTGCATTGATTTCCATTGGCAGGAGGCGCCTGGGCCAGAAACACCAGTGAGGACTGCAATACCGTCCATATATACCTTTAAGACATTGCTGCTAATGCCTACCGAATCAGTTTTGGTGTGAGAGAGTGAGATGTAGTAAAACATGTCTGGCTGCAAAGTCACGGTTTGGCACCACACCGTCAGGATGGTTGTCTGCGTCATGTGGGGGTTGATGGCCATCATGTTGCTGGAGCCTGTGGTGTGGTCTCCACAGGGTGCGAAGGTGGGGTTGGCATCCTGCGGGTTGGTCAGTATGTCGTAGGTGTAGGGCTGGGTCAGGTCGCCGGGGCTGTAAGCGGCCGCGCTGATAAATCCTGTGTTGCCTTGCTCGAAGTCGCCGTTGACGATCAGGTTGTTGTCGTAGTCAACCGCCCGCGCTTTGAGGATATAGTGGGAAACTGGTGCAGTGGTCGTGACCTTGGTGCTTAGCGGGGTTCCAAGGGGTATGGGCGGGTACCATTCAAAAGACACCACATTGGGCGGCACTTCGCCATTCAGGTAAATGGTGGCTGAGCCAGATACCGCACAGGCGTAGACATCGGGGCCAGCATCTACTGTGATGGGGCATTGCGCCGACAGCGGCGATGCGTACAAAACAGCCAAGAAGAGAAGGGAAGTAGAGATTTGCTTCATTGCTTAAAAAGTTGGTGATGGAAAACAGAGACAAACTTAAGTCATTGTTTCGGGAAATCATGTTTGGCATGTTGTGGTTTCGACGAAGTTTTCGACGGCTTTTGTCAGGCTGCAAAAAACCGGCCCTCTGCCCAGAAAACCTATAACAGGTTCTGCCGATTTTTCTACCGCTAATGCTTTTAGGGAACGATGAACTATAAACGATGAACGATGAGCAACTCCACTCGCAGATTCAAGGTGCGGATTCAAGTTTCAAATGCAACAGGTTTTAGCGTTTTCTCATCGGCTGATGTAGGATAAAAAAAAGAGGCGACCTGTTGCCAGGCCGCCTCTTCACATTCAGGTAGTATCTTCTCTCCTTTGCAATCAGGCTAAGTCAAAGCGGTCAAGGTTCATCACCTTGCCCCATGCCGCCACAAAGTCCTGCACGAACTGCTCTTGAGCATCTGCACATCCATAGACTTCGGCCAGTGCCCGGAGTTCTGAGTTGGAACCAAAGATGAGGTCGACACGGGTACCCGTCCACTTCAGTTCGCCCATCGCACGATCACGACCTTCAAACACATCTTGGGCATGTGAAACGGCCTTCCAAGTCGTACCCAAATCGAGCAGATTGACAAAAAAGTCGTTGGTGAGCACCTCTGTACGCTTGGTGAATACGCCGTGTCTAACATGACCGAAGTTGGTATTCAGTACACGCATACCACCCACGAGCACCGTCATCTCAGGGGCCGTCAGTGTCAACAGTTGCGCTTTGTCCACCAGCATTTCCTCTGCGGATGCCGTGTGTTTGGATTTAAAGTAGTTGCGGAATCCATCCGCAGCCGACTCAAGGACGGCGAATGAATCCACATCGGTTTGCGCTTGCGAAGCATCGGTACGTCCGGGCGTGAAAGGCACAGTCACCTCATGGCCGGCTTTTTTAGCCGCTTGCTCTACCCCTACGCATCCCCCCAACACGATCAAATCGGCGAGTGAAACCTGCTTGCCGCCAGTCTGGGCGCTGTTGAATGCTGTTTGGATGGCTTCGAGTGCTTCCAGCACGGTCGCCAGCAGACCCGGATGATTGACTTCCCAATCCCGCTGTGGTGCCAAGCGAATGCGCGCGCCGTTGGCGCCACCGCGTTTATCGGAGCCACGGAAGGTGGATGCAGAGGCCCAAGCAGTAGACACTAATTGGGACACCGACAGTCCTGAAGCAAGTATCTTGCTCTTCAGTTCAGTGATGTCCTGATGATCAATCGATTGGTGCGAAACTGCCGGGACAGGGTCTTGCCAGATCAGTGCTTCGGCAGGCACCTCTGGGCCGAGGTAGCGTGCGCGTGGCCCCATATCGCGGTGCGTCAGTTTGAACCATGCACGCGCGAAGGCATCTGCAAATACATCTGGGTTCTCGTGGAAGTGTCTTGAAATGGGTTCGTAAATAGGGTCCACCCTCAAGGCGATGTCAGTCGTAAGCATTGTTGGTGCGTGACGCTTGGATGGATCATGCGCATCTGGTACGGTGCCAGCACCTGCGCCATCCTTCGGTTTCCACTGATGTGCACCCGCTGGGCTTTTGGTCAGTTCCCAATCGAAACCGAATAGGTTCTCGAAATAGTTGTTGCTCCACTTTGCTGGTGTAGTGGTCCATGCGCCTTCCAGTCCGCTGGTAATCGTGTCCCCTGCATTGCCGCTTCCGAAGGTGTTTTTCCAGCCGAGGCTTTGCTCCTCTATGCTCGCCGCTGCGGGTTCCGCACCTATGTACTTGCTTGGATCAGCGGCGCCGTGCGTTTTGCCGAAAGTATGCCCGCCAGCAATGAGGGCGACTGTTTCTTCATCATTCATGGCCATTCGGCCAAAAGTCTCGCGAATGTCACGGGCAGACGCAAGCGGATCAGGGTTTCCGTTCGGGCCTTCTGGATTCACGTAGATCAGACCCATCTGAACGGCAGCAAGGGGATTCTCGAGTTCCCGGTCACCAGTGTAGCGCTTGTCTCCAAGCCACACGGTCTCGGCCCCCCAATAGATGTCTTCCTCAGGTTCCCAAACATCCTCACGTCCGCCAGCGAAACCAAAAGGCTTGAAGTCCATCGACTCGAGGGCGCAGTTGCCGGCGAGGATCATCAGGTCAGCCCACGAAAGTTTCCTACCGTATTTCTGCTTGATTGGCCAAAGCAGCAAGTGTGCTTTGTCGAGGTTTGCATTGTCAGGCCAGCTGTTTAGTGGTGCAAAGCGCTGGGTGCCAGAGCCTGCTCCACCACGGCCGTCGGAGATGCGGTAAGTACCTGCGCTGTGCCACGCCATGCGAATGAAGAATGGCCCATAGTGACCGTAGTCGGCTGGCCACCAAGATTGGGACGTGGTCATGAGATCGAAGATGTCTTTCTTCACGGCATCCAGATCAAGGGTTTTGAACGCCTCCGCGTAGTTGAACGCCTTTCCCATCGGGTTGGATAGGGCGGAGTTTTGGCGGAGAATGTTCAATTTCAATTGATTGGGCCACCAGTCCCGGTTTCTGGTGCCACCGCCAGCACTCTGCTTCAGGGCTCCACCATGATACGGGCACTTGCTTTCAGCGTTGACATTGTACGATGATGTACTCGGAGGTGTGTTATTTTCCATTCTTTAAAAAATTGATATTTTACAAGTTGAAGCAAGGACGGTTCGGTTTAGAACAACGCTTATCGAGTCTTTTTGGGCTATTTTATCGTCCGCATCTCCAGTGTGAACTCAGAAAAAAAGCCTCCACATCCCCAAAAATGAACTTGTTGGGGTGGTTGAAATGCTTCTCCTACAACAAGTTCGTCCTGCTGGCACAAAGTTAATTCAATAAAATTATAGCGCAGGGTCATACTACTGGACATTTTGCTTTTCAACATATAGGCACATAGGCACATAGAAAATTGGTAAAAACTTAGGCAGCCCTTTTGACAGCCCACCGCGACAAGAATGGGACACGGATGGAACAGATTTAGGCGGATCAAAACGGATTTTGAGGTAAAAATCTGTTTGAATCCGTTTTATCCGTTACATCCGTGTCCCATTCTTGTCGCG
>JAYSUY010000816.1:0-9977 GCA_043718855.1 Saprospiraceae bacterium
GAAACTTGGGTTGTGTAGATGTCTCCACTTCGTTGCGACATGACAAGTCAAGGGACAGGCGGCTAAGTTTTTACCAGTTTCTCCACATACCCCACCGCCGCCATCGTCAGTCGGTTCAGTTCGCGCTGCAAAGCATCGGGCGGCAGCAGGTTGAGGTCGCGTTGTTTGGCCCATTCGGTGTGCTGGCCTTGCAGCAGCACGATGTCGTTGGTGTCGGCTTTGAGGTGGCTGCGCAAGTGTTCCAGCACTGCGCCCAAGCCACCGTCGGAAATCAGCAGGCCGAAGGCTTGTACCTGCCCCACGTTGCCCGCCCGCTGCGCAAATTCTGCTTTTTTGGACACATACTGCTGCATAATGTTCGCATTGGGGCTGAAACGCGGCTCTTTCCGAAAGTACATCACAGCAAAAGCCAGCAGCAAAACAGCCTGAAACGGCAGCAGCCAGAGGTAGGATTTTGCTAAATACTCCTCAATGCTCCAGTTGGCCGTCGCCACCGGCATCACGAAAAGCGTGAGCACCACCAGCAGCAAGTAGGCCAACGCGCCCGCGTACACGGCCCGGAACGTGGCCCGCAGCAGCACCTTCGAGGGGTTTTTGTTGAGTAAAACGGCGGCAAACAGCAACAGCAAACTAGGCAACAGGTGGGCAAAAACCCAGAGCCAGGCGGTGCCCTCGATGTCTTCCAACTTGCCGGTCAGGGTCTGCACGAAGACCAGCAGAACGAGGACGGCGGTGAAGCCAAGCCAGAGCCAGAGGAGTTTCTTGCGGGTGTCGGCGAGGAGGACGAGCATTGGGAAGTTATGAGTTATGAGGTATGAGTTATAGGCCGAGAGTGGCAGCCAAGCCAGACTTCATCAGGTGCGTTTTTGCGTCAAAAAGCGGCGAAGGGCAAGTCTGCTCCGGCTTGCGGTTGCTTTCTGGCACCACGAATTCGTACAGTAATGCGGTCACGTCGTAGCCAGCAGAGAGCGGTGCGGCTGCGAGGCTGCCCGGCAGTTTGTTGAAACCCTGACCGAGCCAAGCCGTCGCCTGCTCCTTCGAGACGCGCTGCGCCGAGCCGCCGAAGAGTTGGTTGGTCGCCACAAAAACGAAGAGCCGGAAGTGGCCTTTTTGTGGCATCACCACCGATTTCAGGTAATCCATCACCCCACCGAAGTTGTCTTTTTTCGGGTAGTCGAGCCAGCGGGTGCGGTCGTTGCGCACCGAGCCATCCTCGCCGTTGTACTGCTCAAGTTGGGTCACGAGCGCGAAGCCGTTGGGCACCGAAAAGTAACTGCGCTGGGCGTAGCCGGTGGCATCAAGGGCCATGCGGATTTTGCGCTCCACGTCGCCGAGGGTTTTCAGCCCGACCAAAGAAGTTTCGGGCAATTCATAGCGGGCGTTGCAGGAGGGCGGCGGCCAGGGAAAGGCGGGCAAGGTGAATGCTTCAAGTTTGGGGTCGTTGTCGAAAGGCAGGCTTTTGATTTGCATGGCCCGGTCGGCACGGTCGAAGCCTTGCCATACTGCCGCCCGGCGCTCCTCGAAAGCCACCCCGTAGGACGAAGGCATTTTCCTCAAAAATGCTTCAATGTCCGCTTTGGGAAACCCTTTTTTCGACAGCACATAGCCCATGAACTGATCGGCTTCCAATTCCTCGATTGTACGGCGTTCCGCACTGAGGCTGTGCGCGTTAGCGTGGTGTCCAATCTCATGGGCCAAGGCTCCGATGACTTCGAGCGGTGTGCTTTTTTCCACAAAATCGAGGCTGTACAGCAGGTAGCGTTGTTGGCTGTCGAGCACCGCGGAGACGTTCTCGACATTGGTTTGCACCACCTGAAAATCCAGCGCAGCGTCGCCCAGTTCGCAGATTTCTTTCACCCAAGCGGTGACTTTTTCGCTGTCGGGGAAGCGGTACAGTTCCGAGTCCATCGTGCCGCCGGAGTAGACGCAGCGGTGGGCGATGTTCAGTTCCAGCACCTCCTGCGCGGGGAGCAGGTGGCTGGCGGCGGCAAGGAAAAACAGCAGGAGGAGGTGGACTCTCATGGTTTTGAGTTGGTGAAGAGATGGGCAAATGTAAACGTTTGACCGCTTCATTTGCCCTCGGTGCATGGAGCGGGTTCAGACAAATGCGTTGACCAAATTTTCAAACAACTCCTGCTTGCCGCTACGCTGCGTAGGCTCGCCGCCGTCGCGGGCTATTTTTGCCAAATCTTCCAGCGTCAGTTTGCCCTGCTCGAATGCCGCGCCGTTACTGGTCTGGAAAGAAGCGTAGCGCTCCTCCCGCAGCGAGCGGTATTTCCCGTTGTCCAAAATACCTTGCGCCGCCAGCAGCGCGCGGGCGAAGCAGTCCATGCCGCCGATGTGCGCATGGAAAATGTCGGCCAAGTCGGTTGAGTTGCGGCGCGTTTTTGCATCGAAATTGATGCCGCCGCCCGCCAGTCCGCCCGCTTCGAGGAAGACCAGCATGGCCTCCGTCAGTTCCATCACGTTGTTCGGGAATTGGTCGGTGTCCCAGCCATTCTGGTAGTCGCCCCGATTCGCGTCCATCGAGCCGAGCATCCCGGCGTTGGCCGACACCTGCAACTCGTGCTGGAAAGTGTGCAGCGCGAGCGTAGCGTGGTTTACCTCGATGTTCAGTTTGAAATCGTCGGCCAGCCCATGCTCCCGCAGGAAGCCGATGCACGTCGCCGCATCGAAATCGTACTGGTGCTTGCTCGGCTCCATCGGCTTCGGCTCGATGAAAAACGTGCCTTTGAAACCGTTTTTGCGGGCATAATCGCGGGCTACGCGCAGAAAACGGGCCATGTGCTCCAGTTCCTTTTTCATGTCGGTGTTCAGCAGCGAGAGGTAGCCCTCGCGCCCGCCCCAGAACACATAGCCCTCGCCGCCGAGGGCTATGGTCGCATCCATCGCGTGTTTCACCTGCGCCCCGGCGTAGGCCACCACATCGAAATCGGGGTTGGTGGCCGCCCCGTTCATGTAGCGCGGGTGGCTAAACAGATTGGCCGTGCCCCAGAGCAGCCGCACGCCGCTGGCGGTTTGTTTCGCTTTCGCGTAATCCACCAGCACCTGCAAACGCCGCTCGCTTTCCGCCAAATTTGGCCCCTCGGCCACCACGTCGTAGTCGTGGAAGCAGTAAAAAGGAACGCCCAATTTCGTGATGAACTCGAAGGCCGCGTCCATCTTGTCCTTCGCTTGCTGCACCGGGTCAGTGGCCGTCAGCCAGGGAAAATTCTTGGTGGGCGCACCGAAGGGGTCGCCGCCCGTGCCGCAGAACGTGTGCCAGTAACTGACCGCGAAGCGCAGGTGTTCGCGCATGGTTTTGCCGCCTACGACGCGGTTTTCGTCATAAAAACGGAAGGCCAGCGGGTTGTCGCTGTCGCGCCCCTCGTAGCGGATGGGGCCGATGTTTTTGAAATACTCGGTGTTGCCGAGGGTGGGGGAAGAAACCTGCATGGTGTGTCCGTAGTAGTTATGAGTTATGAGTTTTGTGGCGTTCGTCTGGGTGTCAAGCCGAAATTTGAACAATTGGATGTTGGTTGGGCTGTCAAAAATCGGTAAGAGTTGTGAGTCTCATAACTCATAACTCCTACCTCATAACTGCTTTGTCAGCCGCGCCGCCCAGTCCTCGTACACCTCCGTACACTGCCCCTTCAGCCCCTGAGCAGGCTCGTACACGCCAGCAGTTTCCAACGCGCCCAGCCCCTCGCCCGCCTCCGACCACAGCCCGATGCCGACCCCGGCGGCGATGGCCGCGCCCGTTGCGCCAGTGGTGCGCAGCATCTCGATGCGGCAACCCAACAGGTTGGAAATGGTGGAGGAAAAAATGGCCGATTGGAACAAGTTGTCGTTGCCGACGCGCAACACGTTGAGGTTCAGGCCCAATTCATGCAGCACCTTCATGCCGTACACGAAAGAGAAGGCCACGCCTTCCAGCGCAGCGCGGTAAAAATGCGCCTTGCCATGCCGGTTGAAATGCAGGTTGTGTACCTGTGCGCCCAAGTTTTGGTTGCCAAAAAGCCGCTCCGAGCCGTTGCCAAAGGGGATGATGCGCAGCCCGTCGCTGCCCGCAGGCACCTCGGCAGCCTTGCGCTCCATGTCGGCGTACGAAGTGTCGTCGCCCGCCATTTGCCGCCGCAACCAACTGTACTGGATGCCCGCGCCATTGATGCAGAGCAGTGTCCCGATGCGGGGTTTTTCAGGGGTGTGGTTGACGTGCGCAAAACTGTTGATGCGGCTCTGTCGGTCGAACACCAACTGGTCCACCACGCCATACACCACCCCCGAAGTACCGCCCGTAGCCGCTACCTCACCTGGATTCAACACGTTGATAGAGAGGGCGTTGTTCGGCTGATCGCCAGCGCGATAGGTCACGGGTATGCCTGCGGGCAGGCCGAGTTCAGCAGCGGCGGCAGCAGTCAATTTTCCGTGCTGCCCGAAGGTCGGCACGATGTCGGGCAGCAAGTTTTCCGGCAAGCCGTAGTAGTCCAGCAGGCGGTGCGCGGGGCTGTTTTCTTTAAAATCCCACATCGCTCCCTCCGAGAGGCCGCTCACCGTAGTGGTCGCCTCGCCCGTCATGCGGAAGGCGATGTAGTCGCCGGGTAGCATGATTTTGTGGATTTTGGCAAAAACCTCCGGCTCGTTTTCCTTCACCCATTTCAGTTTGGAGGCAGTGAAGTTGCCGGGCGAGTTGAGGCAGTCCTCCAAGCAGTAGGACTCGCCCAAATCGCGGAACGCCCGGTCGCCGATTTCCACCGCGCGCGAGTCGCACCAGATGATGGATGGGCGCACGGGCTTGCCTTCGGCATCCACCGCCACCAAGCCATGCATCTGGTAGGAAATGCCGATGGCTGCGATGGCCGATCTGTCGATGCTCGAACTTTGTGGCAGTTGGCGCAGCAATTTTTTGACCGCGAGGCAACAGTTTTTCCACCACATATCGGGGTCTTGTTCGGCCCAGCCGGGTTGCACGGCGGCGATGCTCATCTCCGTTTCGGGCGAATACACGGTGGCTACGGTGGCCGAGTTGCGCGCGTCTACGAGCGAAACTTTGATGGAAGAACTGCCGATGTCGAAGCCGAGGAGGTACATGGAGAGAAGTTAGTGCGGCGTAAAAATAGAGTCACTTCTTTGCTCGGCACCGCATTATTTTAGTAAAAATAGTAGCGGGATGCCCAGCCGCTTGCTCCATGATTTTTCGCTGTGGTCGTCGCCGGGGAAGGCTTTGGTTGCCCAGTTTTTCTTCGAAAAACCTTTCGCCCGCATCACCTCGTCCACCTTTTTTTGGAGCGGCGGGTACATCGCATCCAAGGTTTGGTCGCCGTAGTCGAAGTATATTTTGTGGGTTTTCGGGTCGGGCAAATGCTGGCGCATGTAGTCGACAAAAGCACCCGGAATCGGGTTGCCCTCCATCGAAAAAATGCCAGGCCAGTGTGTGCTGAGGCAAGCCGCCCCGCCGAACACTTGCGGGTACTCGCAGATGGCGTACATCGAGATCAGACCGCCCATGCTGCTGCCTGCGACAGCGGTGTGTTTTGCGTCGGATTGGGTAGCGTATGTCTTGTCAATGAAGGGTTTAAGTTCGGTGACAAGGAATTTCAAGTAGTTGTCAGACTGAATTTTGTAGTCTCCAAACACGGCAAAGCCGTTCGAGCGGGCTGCCGCATAGACTGTGTCTTTTTGCGCTTGCGCTAAATTTTCAAACGGTTTCTGCGGAAAATAATCGGCGTGTCGGCCTTTCCCGCTGTTCCAAACGCCCACCACGATGCACTTTTTGATGCGTTTTTGGGCCACCAATTTCGTCAGCCACTCGTCCACTTTCCATTCTTGATGGTTCCAGGCCGTGGCACTGTCGAACAGCATCTGCCCGTCGTGCATATACAGCACACTGTACTTTTTGGCCGGATCGTAGCCATCTGGCAACCAGATGTCCACATTTCGAGCATCCACGAATTTGGACTGAAAATTTTCGTGGCGCACGATACGACCAGATGACGGGGCAGGTATTTGCCCAAAAAGTTGAACAGCGAAAAAGAGAATGAGGGTAGAGAGGGTGATTTTCATGTCAAAAATTTTTACTCCTTAAGTGATCGCTAAGTGATCGCTGCACTGCGCAACGGTGGGTTTGTTTTGAAAAAAGGCAGACTGTCCATGTAGTTGCGAAACAAGAATCCATCCGCAACCACCCATCAGTCTGTCACGAATTTCGATGCAAAAAACGGTAGTATATCAAAACACAGGGCCAAAATTATGGACACCGCTTTTTTGACAAAACCTCCATTTCGCCAATTCCGTCACACCTCGTTCGGTCTGCGTTTCTACTTTTGCCGCTGCGGCGCAACCCGCCCCCGGCATCGCCCGTATCGGCCAGCGTTCATCTGTATCCATCCTTCTGTATCATGCCAGTCAAATTCCTAAGCCTGCTCGCCCTGAGCCTGACCTTCTTTTCTGCCCGCGCCCAGTCGTTCTACGACATCAATCAGGTGCAGGAAATCAAACTCACTTTCTTCCAGACCAACTGGGACGCAAAACTCGACTCGCTCAAAGCGGTGAACGAGGAAGCTTACCTGCTGGCAAAATCGGTGGAAATCAATGGCGAAACCTTCGACAGCGTGGGCGTGAAGTACAAGGGCAACAGCACCTACAAAGCCACCAACGCCAAGAACCCGATGCACATCGAACTGGACTATGTGCGCCCCAGCCAAAACTACAAGGGCCTGAAAGACATCAAGTTGGGCAATGGTTACTTCGACGCGACCTTTGTGCGCGAGGCGCTGGGCTACGAGATTTTGCAAAAATACATGGCTGCGCCAAAAGCCAACTTCGCCAAACTCTACATCGGCGGCGTGTACTATGGCGTGTACAGCAATCAGCAGAGCATCAATAAATCCTTCGCCCGCGAGCACTTCGGCACTATGGGCCAAAACCCGTTTTTCAAGTGCAACCCGCAGACGGTGGGCGGCCCCGGAAGCAGCGGATACTCCGACCTGGTGTACTCCAGTGCCGACAGCACGGCTTACTACAAAAAATACGAGCGCAAATCGGACTACGGCTGGCGCGAACTGCTCAACCTGATGGACACGCTGAAAAACCGCCCCAACAGCGCCCACAAAGTCGTGGACATCGACCGCGCCCTCTGGATGCACGCCTTCAATGCCGTGACCGTCAACCTCGATAGTTACACCGGTGCCTTCGGCCAAAATTACTACCTGTACCAAGATGGCAACGGGCGGTTCCTGCCCGTCGTCTGGGATTTGAATATGTGCTTCGGCAGTTTCCCGGCCCTCACTTCGGGCAACCTGACCACCGCCCAGATGCAAAACCTCGACCCGCTCACGCAGGCCACCACTGCCAGCCGCCCGCTCATCAGCAAGTTGCTCGCCAACCCGACCTACAAGCGGATGTATCTGGCGCACGTCCGCACCCTGTTTCAGGAAAATTTTGCCGACAGCATCTACCGCAAACGCGCCCTCGAAATGCAGACCATCATCAGTGCCGCCGTGCTGGCCGACACCAAAAAATTCTACACCAACGCGCAATTTACCAGCAATATCGACAATCAACTCAGTGCAGGCGGGGGAGGTTTCTCCAACCCGCCGGGCATCACGCAACTAATGAACGCCCGCTACAATTACCTGAAAAACAACACCAATTTCACCACCACAGCCCCTACCCTATCGGCCCCCACCTTCTGGCCCGCAGTGCCCGCGTCGGGCGAGACGGTGCTGGTGAGGGCCTCGGTGCAGGATGCCACAAAAGTCTGGGCAGGCAGCCGCGCCGCGCCCGGCGACGTGTTTCAGCGCAGCGAAATGTACGACGACGGTCTGCACAACGACGGAGCGGCCAATGACGGCATTTACGGCGGCACCTTCACCGCTGGCCCGATCAGGACTCAGGTTTATTTATACGCAGAAAATACCACGAGCGGCCGCTTTCTTCCCGAACGCGCTGAATACGAGTTCATTAACCTTCCTTCCGCCCTGCCACTGCCCAACCCCGGCGACGTGGTGATCAATGAAATTTTGGCCAGCAACACCAATGGCGCGAAGGACGAAAACGGGGAGTACGAGGACTGGATCGAACTGTACAACAAGACCGCCACAGCCCAGAGCCTGTTCGGCCTGTACCTCACCGACAAGGCCAGCAACCCCGACAAATGGGAATTCCCGAACGGCACTTTCATCCCGGCCAGCGGCTTCCTCATCGTGTGGGCCGACGAGGACAGCAGCCAGGGGCCGCTCCACGCCAACTTCAAACTCAGTGCCCTCGGCGAGTTTATGATGCTCTCCAACGGGGCCAGTGTGGTGCATGACAGCATCACTTTCGGCCCGCAGCAGCCCGACATCAGTTTCGGCCGCTTCCCCAATGGCACGGGTGGATTCGTCACCATGCCCACCACCTTCGGGAAAACCAACTCGCTCACCAACGGCGTAGGCGAAGCCAAAGCGGAGGCCCTCGTGCTGCGCGTTTTCCCCAACCCTGCTACATCCGAGATAGTGCTGCGAAGCGAAAACCGCGAACTCCGCGATGTGGCGGTGTACGACCTCAACGGGCGCATTTTTTACCAGCAAATTTTTGACTCCGAAGCCTCCGAGCATCGCATCGCGGTAGCCGACTGGCCCGACGGGACGTACTTCGTGCGGGTGAACGGGGCGATGGCAGTAACCTTCTTAAAACTATGACTCCGCTGTTGGCTGTTGGCCTTTGGCTTTTAGCCAACAGCCAAAGGCCAACAGCCAACAGCCAACCATGCAAGAATTCCTCTCGCTCTACTCCAAGATACAGAACCCCACCTTTGAGATGGTGCTTTTCACCTTTCTCATGGCGTTCCTGTGCTCGTCAGCCATCGCCCTCACCTACTCCAAAACCAGCCCGAACACGCTCAAAACCCCCAATTTCATCCAGTCGATGATACTCAGTTCGGTCATCGCCACCATGATCGTGCAATCCATCGGCGACAACGTGGGGGCTGGGCTGGGCATGATCGGGGCTTTGACCATCATCAATTTCCGCACCTCGTTCCGCGACCCGCGCGACATCGTGTTCATGTTCGGTGCGCTGGGCACGGGCATCGCCTGCGGCTCCTACGTCTTCCTCATCGCCGCCACAGGCACACTGGGCTTCTGCTTCATCGCCTTCGCCCTGCGCTTCACGCCCTTCCACCAGGGCAACCACTTGGTGTGGGAACTGCGGGTGCGCATACCGCAGAGCCAAGCAGAAACGGACAAGTTGGAACAGATACTGGAAGATTTTTGCAGAAAATGGGACCTCGAAGTGCTGCGCAACAACGAGGGCGGGCGCGAGGGCCAGACGGCCTACGCCGAGCGCGACTATGTGCTGATTTTCAAAAACGACCAGCGCCATGTCGCGCTCCTCGACACGCTGAGGGAGCAGGGCATCGCCGTCCGCAAATTCAACAAACAGAACTCCGACTTCACTGCGAATGAAATTTAACCTCCTCTACCTGCTCTTCGCCGCCGCGCTCGTAGGCTGCTACTACATCGTGCGAAATTTGCAGGAGCAAAGCATCCACACTTTTTTCGGCACCGCCGAAACCGAGGGCCGCGCCGTGAGCCTCGAGCATGCCGTGCTTGTGCAGCGCATCGGCACACAGGTGGGCGCTCAGGTGAAAAAAGGTGATACACTCGCCGTCGTGTACCGCTCCGAACTGGACCGAAAAACCAACGAAAACCAGTTGGAATCTGGCCTGCTCGCCACCGAACGCGATGCCGAATCCGCCTTGCTTGCCCAAGAGCGCAACCTGCTGCGCACTGGCCTCGCCGCCCGCCAGAGCGCGTTGCAAGCCCAGATAAAAGTGGTGGAAACCGAACTGGCCGTGCAGACCAATCTCCGAAACGCCGTGAGCGACCGCCCCGCAGCAGCAGCCGAAAGCAGGCTCAACGTGAAGCAGCAGGAGATCGCCGCCCTCCGCGAAGAGATGGCCCAAGCAGAAAAAAAGACTCAGGAAGAACTTCGCCAAATCGAGGCAAAACTCGCGG
>JAYSUY010000817.1:0-3509 GCA_043718855.1 Saprospiraceae bacterium
TCAGCGACACTGAGTCGCTCGCAGTCGGCAGGCTGAGGGAAAAGTAGCCGTAGCGGTTGGTGGGAGTGTCCATTTTTTAGGTAGGCGCGGCGACGGTGGCCCCGTCGGCAGTCGCGTCGCAGGTGTAGCCGGAGCGCAATATTTTGGGGCAACCGATGAGTATGCGCATAGCAGAACTATGCCCAAAAGGGCGATTCAAGTTCGTTTCAGGGCTGAGCAAGTTTGTAATGCTGAGCAATCATCTCCGATAGCCCGACCTGCGGCGCTTGCTTTTCGAGTCAGCGAGAAAAGCGTTTATGGCTGCCAAATGATGTGCAAAAAGATACAGCGCACTCGCCCGGTCAGGTTGTTGGGCAGCCAAGACGAGGGCATTCTCATACAGATCGGCCAGCGAACTGGCTGCATTTTGCAAAAAATGTTTTGCTGACTGAAAGTCTGTGGCTTCTCGGACAGAGCACAGATCGGCATAGGTATCCCATTTTTCGCGCTGCGCCGGGCGGCTGCCCGATGCCACAATTTGCCGTTGCAACTCCACCGAATGTGCTGCCAAGTCTCGCTGAAATCGATTCAGGTTTTCTCTCCAGGCCCTGCCATTTTCTGGGTGCGCTGCGACGGTGTGGAGATAAAAATGGGTGGTGTTTGCCAGCATCACTTCGCTGCTTACCCACAGCGCGTTGAGGCAATGGGCAAATGTGCAGGACGAAACAGATGGCTGAGATGTGGCATTTTTGAAAAAGGGCGATTCGGGGGGAGGAGTGATGTTTAAAATTTTGGCGTAGAGCATGATTGTTAAATTTGTGCTTGAAGGTTGAGTGTCATATACTTGCGAGAATGCCCGCAGGATGTTGTCGCCGAGCGAGGTCTGGTAAAACCGTATGCGGCTGCTTGAAAAAGCATGACTCCCCACAAAGACGAAATGTGAGGGGGCATCGCAGCTTGCCGCAAGGTTTTTTTTCAAAAACGATATCCCAGCCCAGCCCTTAGCCCCCAGCGCTCAGGCAGTAGCGGCACAGAGGTGGCTCGTTGCCACTGGTATATTCCTTCCAGTCTGAATGACAGCCGCTTAGCAAAAACCCACTCCAGACCCGTTCCGATTTGCAGTCCGTTTGCGTTGAAACGTGTGCCGTTGCGCTGAACCAACACATAGGTTGGTTCCTCCGTCAACGCGTTGACAAACTTATACCTGCGCCGCTCTTCCTGTGTTTGTTCCATTGCCCACGATGCCCCTATAAATGGATGCAGCCGCTTTTCGGGCATAAAAACGTAGCGCAGCCCCAAAGAGAAATCCCATAGTGGCTGCTGCAATTCCACATAGTTCAGCACATCGTTAGGGTTGGGTGTGGCGACGGGTGGTATCTTGAAATTGTCGGAGGCAGAACCCCTGACCTTGAAATTGGCCGAGCCGTATTCTGCTCCAACCAGCAGCCGCAAGTGTCGGCCCAAGGCTATTTGCCCAGCGAGGCCGATGGTGTAATTGTTTCGGTATTCTACACCCGCGGTACGTGGGAAAAGCAGCCCGCTGGTGATGCCGACCATTGCGCTGTGGGGGCGCAGACGGCGAATCATCGGCACGGGCCGCGGGGCGGCTTCGGGTAAGACCACCGTCAGGTCGGAAGGGCGGTACAAATGGCGTTTGACGTGGCTTTGGAGCGCGGGCAGGACTTTTTGGGGCAGGGTGTATAACCCAGGTGAGCGAGGACTCCCATCAGGAACGGCGTTAGCGATCTGTATTTTGGCTTCATCCACTTGGCCTGTAGGTGTGCGAGACAGATGATCTGAGGCATTTTTTACTGCGGCTTCTGGCGGTATTACCTCAGTATGGGGCAGGGGTGTCGCTTGGTCTGACCCCGCTGGCAGGGTAGCAACGGGGGCTGCTGGTGGCGAGCGGGGGTGGGGGGAATCGCTGCTTATCGCCTCCTGCTTATCGATTTCAAAGTATTGATTCTTAGTTTTTTGTAAAACACTACTTGCGATTGGTGTGATATTTTTTGAACCAAAACCGGATGCTGCAACACTGGGCAGGTGCGTGCGCAGCACCACCGTGCGGTAAATCGTATCGTACTGAATTACGGAAATGTGTCGCACCGTCGTGTCGGTTGTTGAGGTACTTTTTTGGACAGCCACCACTGCCCGTAGCCGGGCGATCTCGATCTGCATGGCATCTGATTGCGATCGGGTTTGCCACAGCATGGCACCAAGCAGGACAAATGCTGACGAGGCTACCAAGGGGAAAGCCCAAGCCAGTATTTGGCGGCGGCGGCGGCGGCGGCGGTCCTGTGCGCCGAGGCTGGAGGCCAGTTTTTCCCAGTCTGAACCGGAGGCCTCGTATCGCTGTTCGCGGCCAAGGTTTTTGCCAAATTCTTTCAGAAAGTCGTTGTCGCTCATAGCGTGGTGGCGAGGATTTTATCGGATTCGAGTATCATGTTTTGCAGTCGGATACGGGCTTTGGCGAGGTTGGCCCGCACGGTGCCTTCGGCGACGTGGAGCGACGCGGCTATTTCGGCTGTGCTGAAACCCTCCACTGCGTAGAGATTGAAGGCTAAGCGACAGGCCGGGGGCAGCTGCTGGACCAAACGCAGTTTTTCATCGGTGGAAATGTTGCCGAGGGCAGTGTTGTCTGCGGTGGAGATGCCCAAAGCGAGCTCGATGTCGTCCAAAACAGGCTGACTGTGGCGGTATTTTCGGAAGTGGTCAATGGCTGAGCGCACGAAGATTTGGCGCACCCAGCCTTTGAACGAGCCTACGCCCGCGCAGTCGCTGATTTTGGAAAAAACCTTCACGAACCCGTCGTGGCACATCTCCTCGGCTTCTTCGCGATTGTGTGCGTAGCGGTTACAGATGGACATACCGAACCCATAAAACTGCTGGTACAGCCGTTTTTGGCTCAAGCGGTTGCCGTTTTTGCAACCGTCGAGGTGGAGTTCTAATTCTTCCAATGTCATCTGGAAGTATAAGACGGGAATTTTGGTGCCGAGGCAGCTTGCAGGTTGAAAAAAATTGAGGGCGACGTGTGGCACGCCCCCCCCAGTATGGTAGAAAAATTTGGGCATTGTCAGAATTTGGCTTGACGGGCAAACACGCCAAACACGATTTTTAAGCACAATTTTGAAGGGACGTTACACAATGTGTTTGATATGAGATTCTTTCTGTAAACTTGGTGCGTGGAAAAAATACTTGACCTGTACGCCGATTATTTACAAGTGACTTTTCGGACGGCGACCGAGGTGAAGCGGCGCATTTTGCCGGGTCCTTTAGTGCTGAGCAGCGGCTACAACGATGCTTACTACACGAAGGCGCAACAGGGGCGGAGGCTCATCCGCCAGCGTACACTGAACATTTTGGGCGACTACGATTTTATCCTGATGCCCGTCGCACCGACTATGGCGCGGCATTTTGGCGAAAAATCGGACGACCCAGTGGCGATGTAACTCTCGGACATTTTTACCTTGATGGCGAACTTGGATGGTGTGCCTACGGTGGCTGTGCCTGCCGGGCAGGCACCCGAAAAA
>JAYSUY010000818.1:0-1279 GCA_043718855.1 Saprospiraceae bacterium
ATGGAATCCATAGAAAAGCGGAGCATCCGGCGCACGGACTTCAACTTCCCCGGGCAAAAAGGGGTCTATCATGGCAAGGTGCGGGATGTATATTCGGTAGGTGATCTGCTCGTGATGGTAGCCACCGACCGCATCTCCGCATTCGATTACATATTGCCACGCCCCATACCCTACAAGGGTCAGGTGCTCAACCAGGTAGCCGCCCATTTCCTCAACAATACCCGTGACATTTGCCCCAACTGGCTCCTCGCCACGCCCGACCCAAGTGTGGCCATCGGGGTTCGCTGCGACCCCTACCGGGTGGAAATGGTGGTACGGGGCTATCTGACCGGTCATGCCTGGCGCACTTACAAGTCAGGGCTGCGGGAGCTTTGCGGCATCACATTGCCCGATGGGATGAAAGAGCACGACCGTTTCCCCCACCCCATCATCACCCCAGCCACCAAAGCGGACGAGGGGCACGACGAGGATATTTCCAGGGAAGAAATCTTGCGAAAGGGAATTGTGAGCGAGGAAGACTACTTGCTGATGGAAAAATACACGATGGCGCTGTTTGAGCGGGGCACAGCGATGGCCGCCGAACAGGGTCTTATCCTTGTGGACACCAAATACGAGTTTGGAGAAAAGGATGGCGAGGTGTACCTGATTGACGAAATTCATACACCGGATAGTTCCCGTTATTTTTACCTCGAAGGCTACGAGGAGCGGCAGTCCAAAGGCGAGCTGCAGCAACAGCTTTCAAAGGAGTTCGTGCGGGAGTGGTTGATGGCGCACGGCTTTCAGGGCCACGACGGCGACATCATGCCGATGATGCCGGACGTATTCGTGGAGTCTGTTTCCGAGCGGTACATCGAACTGTACGAACTGCTCACCGGACACGCTTTTGACCGAAGCGATACAGCGGATATTGCGGAGCGCATCGAGCGAAATGTGTTGCGGTTTTTGAAGGGGTGAGAAATGAGAATTTCGTGCGCTCAGTGGATTCTCTCAGTGTTCTCTGTGTTCAAATTTTTCTTTGACACAGAGCACACTGAGGATACACAGAGAATCAGATTTAACTAAATGCCCTCAAAACAATCAGCATGGCCTTTTTTACGCAGGACTTTTTGAACTTCTTCGCCGAACTTTCAATCAATAACGACCGGGATTGGTTCAATACCAACAAGGCCCGCTTTCAAACAAGCGTGGAGAAACCCTTTCACAACTTTGTGGGGGCGTTGATAGACCGGGCGCAGCAGGTGGACAACCGAATTTTACTCACGCCGAAGGATTCGGTTTT
>JAYSUY010000819.1:0-9948 GCA_043718855.1 Saprospiraceae bacterium
TAAGCGTTTCAAAGGTAGTGAAAGCCAATCGTCTAGTTCTCTGCTCCGCTGCTAAAACTGCTCAAACGTCGCCTCTTTTACACTCTCCGAGGACACGATGTTCCGTCAGCGCATCCTCCTCCTTGCCCCGGTTGCCAGAGTAACGTTGCTGCGATGAGGGCTATATCCGCCGCGGCTTCGACGCGTCGCGCTTCCATGATTTCATTTTTTCGCGGATTGCCTCAATGGACGCGCCTTCCCCAAGATGGGACTGAGCAAGGCCGATTTCGGTTTTGTAGAGGTAGATGATGCGGTCGAAAAGTTCTTCGATGGAGACCCGCTCAGCAGGAATTTCGCTGATGGACCTCAGCACGGCATCTTTGGAAATCAGTTCTGATGTGGCGAGCATGATGTTGTTTTTTGCAACAAAATAGGGGTTGTTCATTCAAAAATCTGGCGGCTGCTAAAACCGCTCAAACGTCCCTTCCGCCACACGCTCCGACACCACGATGTTTGTCAGCGCATCCTCCTCCTTGCCCCGATTACCGGAGAGCAGGATACGCCCGTAGGGCTTGTAATTGGCCCAAGCATTGGTGAAATCTGGTTTTTCATCGGCGTATTTTCTGAAAAACGCCCACTGCGTCACGAGCCGCGATTTTTTGTCCACCCACACGTGGTACTTGTTGTCGGGTGTAACGCCCACCCCTGCGAAAGTCAGTTGCAGGATGTCTGCGGCTTCACTGCGCTCGGTTTTGCCTTCGCCCACATACTGGAGCGTCACGCCGGAGTCCTTGAGTTTGAAGGGCATGGCAAGCCAGTACGAGTCGTTGATCCAGGCCCGTTTGCCCAAGTCGAGGTATTTGCTGAGCGTGTCGGGGTGGGTTTGTTCGGTGCCGTTGAGTTGCACCTTGCCCGTGCCGTCGTGGAGGTTCACGATGACTTTCCAGGGGCGTTTGTGCCAGTCCACGCGGCAGATTCCTTGGTGTTTGTCCCAAGTGAGGGTGCGGGAGCCATAGAAATTCCAGGAGATGAAGCGCGTCGCGTCCCAAGCCTGTCTGCCGCCCATGGCTTGCATCACCTCGTCGGCGATGGCGGTGGCTTTCGAGTCAGATGCAGCAGCGTTGAAGCCTTCGGCTGCGGGGTTGAAAATTTTTGGAGAGCAGGCGGCCAGCAGGAGCGTGGCGGCGAACGCGGCGAGGAGGGTATTTTTTTGTAGAAAAAGCATGTGCAGTGATAAGTGTTGAGTGATAATAGCGATTCCCGCTTTGGCAAAGTCGAGTTTTTGAGGTGACATCTCCGACGCAGGAGGTGGTGTTATCTCAAAAATGAGCCGAGATGACACCTTTCTCGTACCTCGAAAGATGTCACCTCTTCCAAAGCAGGAATTGCTGGAATGGTAAGCGTTGGGCTAGTATCGCTTACCACTCAACACTTACCATTATTGAAAAATCGCCCATTTCCCCGTAGCCGCCCCTGCACCGTTGTGCAGCATCCAGAAGTACAGGCCGCTGGACCAAGCGTTGGTTTCCACTTCGGCTGTGGTGGTGCCGGGCCGTAGCCGCTCGGTGTGCAGTACGCGGCCTTGTACATCGCACACCATCAATTGAAGCGCAGCGGCGGTTTCTTCAATGTTGAGTGTGAGTCGGTCGGGGCTGCTGGTGGCCTGTACCGATGGCCCCTGTGGCGACTCGTAGGTGCTGCTGCTGGCTTGCCGCACGATGCCCAAGCCTGCCAAAGGTGTGCCGCTGATGTTGGTAAAATCGCCCGCAAGGTAGGTATCGTTTTTGAACCGGATGGCGGCCCGGATGGTGTTATCGCTCAGTACAAGCCCTTGTGTTCCAGTAGATTCAATGAGTTGAGACATCCCAGAGCCAAGGTAGCCTATGCCAGAAATTTCGTTCTCGATGCCGCCAAATGCATACACTTTGTTCCCGCTAGGAGTGTAGGCCTTCAAAAAGCCGTGTACTTGACCATCGTACTTAGGCTTGATGTTGTGCTGCTGCCACAAGCCTCCATCGAGCGTGTGCACCGCTCCTCCCGAACCAACGTGGATGTAACCATTGTTGCGGATTACGGCTTGTACAGGTACCGGACAACTAGGAACCAGCGTCGTCCAATCCTCGTCATCGTTGTTCCAGTAGGCCAAGTATTGCGATGCTTGAGAGCCGCCAACTGTCTTGAAATCGCCGCCCACCAGCAGAAATTGGCTGGAATAGTCGAGGGCAAAGGCCCGAACGGGTTTGTCAGGGGTTAGTTTTCCAGCGGCATTGTTCCAAAAATTGGAGCTGCCAAAAATACCGATGCGTGCGAGGTAAGGCATAGGCTGGCCGTTCACCTGCTCGAAATCGCCGCCCATGAAGACGTGGCCAGACACGTTGGTATTGATCGCCAGCACTTTGCCGCCCATGTCGCCAGTTTGCAGGGTGGTCATCTGGTTGCTGGGTATGTCGTACACGGCTATGTTGCGCTGTTCGGGTTTTCCGGGCAAATGGAAGTCGCCGCCGAGGTAGAGTTTGTTGCCGTAGGAAGCCATGCACAGCACTTCGCCGACCACACCGTTGGCTACAGGCTTCCACTTTTGGCCGTCCCAGAGCGCGATGTTGCTGGCCGCTATGCCCTGAATACTGCTAAATTTTCCAGCCGCGATGAGGTGATTCCATCCGTCGGTCGCCATCACGTTGATGCGCCCGCCAGGGTTGAGGCCCTGCCCGTTGCCCCACTGCGCCATGTCGGGTGTGGGAATGTAGTTGGGCTGTATCCAAGCCAACTCGCTCACCGTGAAGCCGTTGGCTACAGCCCATGTGCCGATGGCTGGGTACTGCTCAGCCAAGTTGCGGAGGTAGCCATAGTTGTTTTCGTGGCGAATGCGCTGCACGAGTGGCTGCTGACCATCGTGCCACATCAGGTAGCCGACGGCGCAGAGCGTCCCCAGATTGTCCTGAAAATAGGGCTGCCGTGTGGCGTGGTAGTGGTTGATGGGAAATTGCCCAGCCCTCCAGTAGCGGTGCAGCACATCTAAGTGGTGGAGGCGGCGGCTTCGCTGTTCGGGCGAAAACCCTGTGAGGTCGCAGTTGCGCAGGGCGGTTTCGACCAAAGAAAGGTGGAGGGAAATGTCGTCGCTTGCGATTGGGGTGCTATTGGGCGGCACAGCCCATGAGAGCTGACGAGACTTCCACTCGGCGTTCACTCCGCAGAGTCGTTGGTACAGTTCGTTGGTTGGGACGGGGCTTGCTGAAATTTGAAGACAGCACAGGAGCAGGCTGACAAGTGTGGTGGATATCGCTTTCATAATAAACAAGTTAGGTGAACGGTGTTGTTTGCCCTGTAAAAATAGCAGGTACGCTCACGGCTTATTGCTCAATTCTGGGGAAATGCCAAATTTGGGCTAAAAAAGTGTCTATCGATAGTCCCCCAGCGGCGGCCCGATCTCGTAGTGCGCCCGCCAATCGCGCACGGCCAAGCGGTCGAGCGGGTACCAGTTGCCCCACCAGTCGAAGTATTCCAAGTTGTTGAAATTCAGTTTGTAATCGAATTCGCTGGGCAGGTCATACACGAAGCCGGGGTAGTAATATTCGCGCCCACTTTCGATGGCGGCGCGTATTTCTTCGAGCATCGTGAACGTGCCGAGGCTGCGGTTGGGGTCTTCGTCTGGCTCATGGATGCCGTAGTTGCCCGCCAGCCCGTGCCAACCAGCGTGTACAAAACTGGTGGCCAGCAGCCGCCCCTGTTTGAACACATCGAACATGACCCCAAACGAGGGCATGACATGGCTGAATGGACTAAAAAAACCGTAGATGCTCGTTGGCGCGTGGTGCGAAAACCGCTGAGCATGTCGCTTGAACAGTGCCTCGTGCATTGGCGTGATGCGGATGGGGCTACGCAGCACAGTAAGGTCGGCGTTGCGCCTCAGGCACTTGCGCTGGCTGCTGCTGAACTCGAAACCCTCCAACCGGATGCGCAGCACGATGACCCGGCAAGGGTAGCCGCGCCACTCCCAAAAATTGCGGCGGAACAACATATCCGACCAGTACGTCCAGCCGTCTTCGCAAAAGCGGTCGAACACCAGCGGGTGCAGCGGCTGCATCGGGACATATTCCTCGATATAGTTCGGGTTGAACGCGATGTCCTGAAAAAGTGAAAGCGGTTTGGGAAGCACGAGGCAAGTAAACGATGAACAATGAACGATAAAGTATGAACGCCCGCACCATTTGGCGGTCACTGGGGGCGTTCCCTCATTATCAAATTCCCCTCATTTCGAAGCCACGTTTACTAAACCTCGAAGGTTTAGTAAACGTACAGTCGGCTTGGTTCTTGGGAGCCGAGGGTGTCTCACATTGGCCACATTTTCAACACAACTTGTCCCAGTTCATCGGGATTGACCACATTCATCCCTACCCTACAAACTTGTACCCCACCCCCCGGATGGAGTGAAAAAACCGAGGCGTTTTGGCATCCTCCTCAAAATACTTGCGGAAGGCGAGGATAAAATTATCAATGGTGCGGGTGCTGGGGTACACATCGTAGCCCCACACCGCTTGCAAGATTTGGTGTCGGCTCACCACTTCATTTTTGCGCTCCACCAGCAGTTTGAGCAGCATTGCCTCCTTCTTCGTCAGCACCAAATCCTTGCCCTCCCAAGTCGTGGCCTCGAAAGTCTCGAAGTTGATTCGGTTGTTGCCGAACTCGAACAAATCAATGGTTTCGCCCTTCACGCGCTGGCTGCGGCGCAGCAACTTGCTGACCCTCAGCAGCAATTCTTCCAAATTGAACGGCTTGGCGAGGTAGTCGTCTGCGCCTTTTTTGAGGCCCATCACCCTGTCTTGCGCCGTGTCTTTGGCCGTCAGCAGCAGAATGGGTACCTCGGCGTTGCTGAGCCGCACCTGCTCCGTGATGGTGAAGCCGTCCACATCGGGCAGCATCACATCCAGCAGCAGCAGGTCGAAGTGCTGGCCGCCGATGAGGTCGAGTGCCTTGCGGCCGTTGGCGGTACTCACCACCTCGTAACCTTCCAGTTCGAGGTTGAGCCGCAGGAGGTTGCGGATGGATTCTTCGTCTTCGACGAGTAGGATGCGCATGGAGCAGGTGGGTTGAGTGTGGCAACCCCACCCCCGACCCCATCTCCTCCAAGGCGGAGATGGGGTCGGGGGTGGGGTAAAAAAACACTGCAAGGTTAGTCACATTCGCAGAAATTGGAAACCCAGCGGGCTATTTACCATCTTTGCCGCGTCCAATGACGCAATGACCCCCAATGACGCAATGACCAAAAATGACGTAATGATTCAACTCTCGGCGCACAGCGCAACTCAATGCGACCTGCACATCGTGGCCGGGGCCGATGGCTTTGCCCTCGCAGTGTGTGGAGCCGATGGCAATACCCTGGCCCTGCGCCGCTGGCCCTCCGACCGCAACACGGGAGGAGATGCCCAGCGTACACTGGCTGACTTGCGCGGTGCGCTCACCCGCGAGCAGATGTTCGCTTGGCCTTTCCGGCGAGTGCGCTGGGCTTGGGCCAATGCGCAGGCTACGCTGCTGCCACGCCGCCTGTTCCGAGCCGAAGATTTGCCCTCTTATTTCAAACTGCTGCTCCACCCCAAGGACTACGCCTACGGCTACGATGATCTGCCCGAACTGGACTGCTTCGTGGCCTACGCCCTCGATCCCGACTGGGTGCGCTTGGCCGAGCAGTTTTTTCCGCGTGTGCAGCAAACCCATTTTACCCACCCGCTGCTGCGCAGTTGGCGCACGCTGGCTCGCCCCGACGACTACGATGTGCTGCTCCACCTGCACGAACGCAGCGCACAAGTGGCCGTGTTCGACCGACAAAATCTCCTATTTTTCAACACGTTCGCATTCAGCCACGCCAACGACCTGCTCTATTTTACCCTGCTGGCCTACGAGCAAAACCGCCTCAGCCCCTCCGAAACGCCGCTCACCATCTGCGGCAACCTGATCGAAGATTCTGAGTGTTGGCGTGCCCTCCACCGCTACATCCGGTACCTGAAATTTGCCCAACTGCCCGCCCCCGACACCCACCCCGAACACATCCCCTCGCTGCCCTCACACTGCCACTGGGATGTTTTTTCCTTGAAAAAATAAGGGGTCGTCATTCGTCATTGTCTCTCCGTTCATACTTCATCGTTCATACTTCAACGTTCCCTTCCCTTGTCCACAGTCGAACTGCTCAAAAAAGTCCGCAAGATCGAGATTAAGACCCGGGGTCTGAGCAGCCACCTGTTCACTGGCGGCTACCACAGTGCATTCAAGGGGCGAGGCATGTCATTCAGCGATGTGCGGGCATACTACCCCGGCGACGACGTGCGGGCCATCGACTGGAACGTGACCGCCCGAACCGGCGAGGCCTACGTCAAAACCTTCGAGGAGGAACGCGAAAATGTGATGATGCTGCTCGTAGACATCAGTGGCTCAGCGGTGTTCGGCAGCCACAGCCAGTTCAAGGAAGAATACCTCACCGAACTCTGCGCCGTACTCGCTTTTTCGGCCATCGCCAACAACGACAAGGTGGGCGTGCTGCTGTTTTCCGACCGCACCGAACTCTTCGTGCCGCCCCAAAAAGGCCGCAACCACATCCTGCGCATCATCCGCGAGATACTCAGCACCCAGCCCGTGGGGCGCGGCACCAACGTGGCCGGGGCCTTGCAGTTCGTACACAATGCTTTGAAAAAGAGGAGCGTGTGCTTCGTGCTGTCCGATTTTTTAGATGAAAAATACGAGTCGGCCCTCCGGGTGCTGGCCCGCCAGCACGACTGCATCGGCATCCATGTGTGGGACACGCTGGAGCGTGACCTGCCCGACGTGGGCGTGCTGCGCGTAGCCGATGCCGAGTCGGACGCACAGACTTGGGTGGACACTACCAGCACCGCTGTGCGCCGCCGCTACGCACAAACTTTCGAGGCACATCTGGCCGCTACGCAGGGGCTTTTCCGCCAAGCAGGGGCCGATTTCTTGAGCCTCAACACCGAGCAGCCATACGTGCGGGCGTTGTTGCAGTTTTTTTCACGGAGGTCAAAAACGGTGACGCATGGTTGAAAATGTGGTCAATGTGGTCAATCGGGTCAATGTGCCACGACTCATCCGACGACAAATTCGTCGGATGAGGTTCGCGTCGTGGCCTTCGTCCGACGAATTTGTCGTCGGACGAGTGAGGAATAACACGACACGCTGGTTGCCGCTTCTGCTGCTCTGCTTTTGCTTGTTCCCCTTTTCGGGCTACGCCCAAACCAGCGCCAGCGCGATACTCGCCCGCCCTGTAGTCGAAACGGGCGACACCTTCACCCTCCGGGTATTGGTGGGCGGCACCAATGTGGAGCCGAAAAAAGTGGACTTTGCCGCTTGGTACGCCGCCTCTTTTCCTCCCGAAAACGTGCTGTCACAGTCGGCGTGGTCGCGGTCGGGCGGTCGCTGGGTGCGGGAGTTTACGCTCATCACCTTCGACAGCGCGATCCTTCGACTGCCCCCGCTCACGGTGCACCTCCACCTCAACGATTCGGTGCTGACCAACCCGCTCGAACTGGCCGTGCGACCCACCTCTGCCGAAGCCGATGTGCGCACCGCTGAAACCATCCGCGACATCCGCCGGGAGCCTGCGCGCTGGACGGATTACTGGCTCGAAGTCCTCAGTGTCGTGTTGTTCGTGTCGCTCGTGGTGTGGTATTTTAGGAGAAAAAAAACGTCGGCTCGTGAGGGTCTGAGACCCGAAACGCAGCAGACTCTTGAGGGTCTGAGACCCGAAACGCCGCTACACGAACTCATTTTGGAGCAATTGGCGGCTTTGGAGCGGCAAAAACAGTGGAAACAAGGGCAGGTGGTGCAGTTTTATGCCGAATTAAGCCTCATCGTGCGCACCTACTTGGAGCGGCGGTTCGGGGTGGCTGCGCTCGAATCCACGACACGCGAGATACTGCCGATGCTGAAAAATACCGACTTCCCCACAGGCCAGAGCGAAGCCCTGCGCAACTTGCTGCAAGAGGCCGACCTAGCAAAATACGCCGACCGGCTGCCCCCGGAGCAGTCCTGCGAAAACGCGATTGCGGCAGCGCGGCGGTTGGTGATTGCGACGGGGAGGTAGGCACACCAATCAACCAATCACCAGTCCACCAATCACCAATCAACCAATCAACCAATCACCAGTCCACCAATCACCAATCCACCAATCACCAGTCCACCAATCACCAATCAACCAATCACCAGTCCACCAATCACCAATCCACCAATCACCAGTCCACCAATCACCAATCAACCAGTCACCAACATGGCTTTCGCCCAACCACTTTGGCTCTTCCTGCTCCTGCTGCTGCCCGTGCTGATGTACGGCTATCGGCGCGGCACGCCGCACCGGCACGTGGCTCTGCAAATGTCGCGGCAAGCAGCCCTGCGCGGCGGCAAGACCTGGGTGGTGTACGCCCGCCGCTGGATTCAGGCGCTGCGCTGGGTGGTGCTGGCCCTGCTGATGGTGGCGATGGCCCGCCCGCAACGCACTTGGCAGGAGCAGCAAATCGAGGCCGAAGCGGTGGACATCCTGCTGACGATGGACATCTCGCCGAGCATGCTGAGCAAGGACCTCAGCCCCGACCGCCTCACGGTGGCGAAGCAGGTGGCCAACGATTTTGTGGACCGCCGCAAGTACGACCGCTTGGGTTTGGTGGTGTTCGCCGACGGGGCCTTCGCGCAATGCCCGCTCACCCGCGACCGCCGCATCCTCCACGCCTTCATCAACAACTTGCAGCCAGGTCGCTTGGCCGATGGCACGGCCATCGGCACGGGCATCGCCACAGCAGTTAACCACTTGAAAGACAGCGACTCGAAGAGCAAGGTGGTGGTGTTGCTGACCGATGGCGAGCAGAACGCGGGCGACCTCAGTCCGCTGCAAGCCGCCGACATTGCCCGTGCGCTGGGGGTGCGAGTGTACGCCATCGGGCTGGGCACGGATGGCACGGTGCAGTCGCCGACCTACCAAAATTTTGATGGTTCCTACGATTTTGCGCCGCGCACGATGGTGTTCGACACGCGCCTGCTGGAAGAGGCGGCCCAACTGACGGGGGGGAAATTTTACCGCGCCCGCACCGCCGCCGACCTGCAACAGGTGTACACAGAGATTGACACTTTGGAAAAAACCAAGATCACCACGACTGCTGTGCTGCGGGTTCAAGAGTTGTTTTTCTGGCTGCTGACCATAGCGTTTTGCCTGCTGGTACTCGAAATGCTGCTGCGCTGGGGGCCACTACGGGTGATCACGGTTTAAGGAATTAAGCATTGAGAATCAAGGCAAACGCATCAAAATCTGGAAGCCCCGGAGGGGGCCAGAGAACCAACAACTAATTACTGACAACCAACAACTACTCACCACATGGCTGATCTGTCCAAAATTTTTACCAACAACGAAAAATGGGTCGCGGACAAACTCGCGCTCAATCCCGACTACTTCGAAAACCTCTCTAAGGGGCAAAACCCGGAGGTGCTTTACATCGGCTGCTCCGACAGCCGAGTGACAGCGGAAGATCTCATGGGTGCAATGCCCGGCGAGGTGTTCATCCACCGCAACATCGCCAACATGGTCATCAGCATCGACCTAAACGTGATGTCGGTGATCAACTACGCGGTGCGGCACTTGGAGGTGAAGCACGTCGTGGTGTGCGGCCACTACAACTGCGGCGGGGTGAAAGCGGCCATGCAGTCAGCCGACATGGGTATTCTGAACCCCTGGCTACGCAACGTCCGCGACGTGTACCGCTTGCACCGGGAGGAGTTGAACGCGATTGCCGATGAGCATGCCCGTTACGACCGCTTGGTGGAGTTGAACGTGCAGGAGCAATGCGTGAACGTGATCAAAACAGCGAGCGTCCAACAGGCCTATAGGGCGCGAGGGATACAGGTACACGGCTGGGTTTTTAATGTGCGCACGGGGGAGTTGATTGATTTGAAAATTGATTTTCCAAAAATCCTGAACCAGAT
>JAYSUY010000820.1:0-3499 GCA_043718855.1 Saprospiraceae bacterium
TTCGTCACCCAAAAATACCTCGGTTATCCGCTTTTCAGCACCTTCTTTTATCCTCGCAGCCCCCCCCCCGGCTGTTGCATTTGAACCTTGAATCTGCGCTCCTATATTTTTCATCATCAATGGATGAACACATGGACGGGATCAAAGGCCAGAAATTTTGACACAGAACAAGCCAAAGGAACCGACAATCCTGATGCCAACGGCCTCCAATTGGATTCCACAGTCAGCTTGTTCGATTATCCTTTTATCGGTCCTTCACTGGATGCTGCTATCTTAAAGACCGAACTAGGCAAGTTCATCCTCTTGGAGACTTGGTCAGAAACTTGTTTTCCCTGTATCAAGGCCATGGAGGAACTTCCCGATTTTTATCAGTCTATTCAGGATAAAGTGGATGTCTACTATGTGTACGAGAATAAGAAACTGCGCGTGAGGAAACAGTTCGACATGATTTTCAATTTTAAGAGCATCCAGGACAAATCCAAAATCCGGATTGACATTGACCAGAATTTGTACGATGCATTGGGTATGCAGGGTTTTCCTTACTTTTTGTTGTTCGATTCAAACGGCAAATTGATTTACCTTCAACGGGGATACACAGGTAAAGATGCCATTGCCAACAAGATTTTGGAAAAGATTGGTAGTTTTTAAACCCTCAGGCTTATTGACCGGGTGACTTAAAGTCACCCGGTCAATAGACTATTGATTTTCAAGGCCTTCTGGTTTCAACCCATTATTCGCGCAACTTGTAGATTTCTGATTCCTGAAGGCCTACATATTCCTCCGATACTGCCCCCCCACCTCGTACAGTGCCCGCGTGATCTGCCCCAGCGAGCGGCTTACGGAATCGGATTGACAACTTTTAATCCAGGTATTTTCATAAAATCGGCCATGTTCCGAGTGTACACTTCAAGCCCGTGAATCAGTGCAGTGGCCGCCACGATACTGTCACCCAGTTTCATTTTATGTGCTTTCCGCAGCCGGATGGCCTCATCCAAAACAGGGACATCAATCTCGTGGGTTTTCAGAACCAAGAAAACGTCGTGGAAATACTCTTCTTCTGACTTATCCAGCCCATGATAGCCCAGCACTTCCAAGCGAGATATCTCCGAAGCAAAGGCATCGTCGCTCCAGACCAATTGCCTCAGGTGCTTATATCCATCTGAGTAAGAGTAGATGAGAATGTTGCTGTCTAAAATCTTCATCGGATCTCGTTGAAAGGCAAACTACGGTCTGCTCGCTCCCGCAATTGCCATTCCAGCGCATCGCCGAATGAAGAAGGAGCCTTCGCTTTGAAGTTGCGGATTCGTTCTATCGCTTTTTCGCGCTCGGTTTTAGCCACCGCTTTTTTTCGGGTCAGACTGAATGGTATGTTCAATCGCCTGACCAGACTCAGGATCAGTTCGGCATCCTGTGGGTTGGAGATTTCCAATTGAAGTGTCATGTTCAGAAATTTTGTGACAAAGATAAGTGCCTACATATTCCTCCTGTACTGCCCCCCCACTTCGTACAGTGCCCGTGTGATCTGCCCCAGCGAGCACACCTTCACGGCCTCCATCAGTTCGGCGAAAATGTTGCCGTTCTCCACCGCCACTTTTTGCAGTTTGCGGAGTGCGGTGCCCGCTTTCAGCACGTTGGCTTCGTGCAGGTTTTCCAGCGTCTCGATCTGCGCCTCTTTCTCCCACTCTTCGGCCCGGATGACCTCGCGGGGCAAAATGGTCGGCGAGCCTTCTTTCGAGAGGAAAGTGTTGACCCCGATGAGCGGCAGTTCGCCGGTGTGTTTCAGGGTCTCGTAGTAGAGGCTTTCCTCCTGGATTTTGCCGCGCTGGTACATCGTTTCCATCGCGCCCAGCACCCCGCCGCGCTCCGTGATGTGGTCGAATTCGAGTAGCACAGCCTCCTCCACCAAGTCGGTCAGTTCTTCGATGATGAACGCGCCCTGCAACGGATTTTCGTTTTTCGCCAGCCCCAATTCATGGTTGATGATCATCTGAATCGCCATTGCCCGGCGCACCGATTCCTCGGTCGGCGTAGTGATGGCCTCATCGTAAGCATTGGTATGCAGTGAGTTACAGTTGTCATAGATGGCGTAGAGCGCCTGCAAGGTGGTGCGGATGTCGTTGAACGCGATCTCCTGCGCGTGCAGGCTGCGCCCACTGGTCTGGATGTGGTATTTGAGCATCTGGCTGCGCTCGTTAGCCCCGTACAGCCGCTTCATGGCCTTCGCCCAAATGCGCCGCGCCACGCGCCCGATGACGGCGTACTCTGGGTCAACTCCATTCGAGAAAAAGAACGACAGGTTGGGCGCGAAGTCGTCTACGCTCATGCCCCGCGAGCGGTAATACTCCACAAACGTGAAGCCGTTGCTGAGGGTAAAGGCCAGTTGCGAAATCGGGTTCGCACCCGCTTCGGCGATGTGGTAGCCTGAAATAGAGACCGAGTAGAAGTTGCGGACTTTATTTTGGATAAAATAATCCTGCACGTCGCCCATCACCCGCAGGCTGAATTCCGTGCTGAAAATGCAGGTGTTCTGCGCTTGGTCTTCCTTCAAGATGTCGGCCTGCACCGTGCCACGTACCGACGAGAGCGCGTAGGCTTTTATTTTTTGGTAAACCTCTGGCTCCAGCACCTCCGCCCCGGTGATGCCGAGCAGGAGCAGCCCGAGGCCGTTGTTGCCTTCGGGAAGATTCGTCGTAACGTCGGAAGGGTTTGAAACCCTTCCGACGTTTTCGGTTAAATATCGCGGCCGCTGAAACTCTCGCTCGTCATATTTCTCCTTCAATTTCGCCTCCACCAAGTCTTCCAGCCCATGCTCGCGAATGTACTTTTCGCACTGCTGGTCAATCGCCGCATTCATAAAAAACGCCGCAATCGTGGCCGCCGGGCCGTTGATGGTCATCGAAACCGAGGTTTTCGGGTCGCAGAGGTCGAAGCCGGAGTAGAGTTTTTTGGCATCGTCGAGGCAGCAGATGCTCACGCCAGAGTTGCCGACTTTGCCATAAATATCAGGGCGCATGTCGGGGTCTTCGCCGTACAAAGTCACCGAATCGAAGGCCGTTGAGAGCCGGGCCGCAGGCAGGCCCGCCGACACATAGTGGAAGCGGCGGTTGGTGCGCTCTGGCCCGCCTTCGCCCGCAAACATCCGCGTAGGGTCTTCGCCCTCGCGTTTGAATGGGAACACGCCGGCGGTGTATGGGAACTCGCCCGGCACGTTTTCTTGCAGGCTCCAGCGCAGGATTTCCCCCCAGTCCTTGAATTTTGGCAACAACACCTTCGGGATTTTCGTGTGGCTGAGGCTTTCTGTGTAGTTTTTTACGCGAATGTCTTTTCCCCTGACTTGATAGACGAACTCGTCGGCAGTGTAGCGATTGCGTTTTTCCTCCCAGTTTTCGAGTATCTGGCGGGAAGAGCCGTCGATCCCGATGCCCACCTCCTTGAAAGTTTTGTCCAAGCCAGCCAACAGTTCGGCCTTGTTGGGCAGGTTCGATTTTTCAATAGAGGT
>JAYSUY010000083.1:0-6479 GCA_043718855.1 Saprospiraceae bacterium
ATGGGCGGGGGGTTATACTGAAGAGCATTGCCTAGTACCTGGCCCTGTAGATTTTCATCATCTGGCGCAGTACCCAATCCTTGGAATTTGAACTTAGAATTGATGTACTGAAATGAAAATTTGGCTGGCGAGGACAAGGAAGGATCGCTGAATTCGACAGCGTAAAGGTCGCCATTGGCAAGAAGGGGATTAACATATGGAAGGCCATCAAACTGCATGATAGTCAAGTGGGTACCACTTGGAGAGCAATCGCCCCTTGCCGCAATTAACTCAATAACGATGTACTCAGCCTTGTGGTTTTTTTCGCCAACATTGTTGCTAAAACCTAAGTTGCTACACCGAGCCCTTACCCGAAACCGGTAAAGGTTGCCCGGTCTCACCGTAAAACCATTATACCATGCAAATCCTGTAATGGCCGCTTGCATAGTTTGATTACTGTTGCTGAGGTTTTCCAGAGTAACCATATAACCTATAGCACCCGGCACTGTATTCCAAGTGACGTTCAAGGTGGTTGAGTTGGGCTGGCTGAACTGGATGTTCGTGGGGGCTGGCAGATTACAGTTGTTCGTGTTCTGAGCGTGTGAGGCCCATCCACACAAGAGTAACCCGAAGGCCAAGAGGAGAGAGGGAATTTTCTTTTGCATAAGACATGATTTGTGTTTGCGAAGTTTGACGACGATTCGTTGGTGCAAATAAAGCGGTATCCCGCACAAGTATTTTGTAACACTTTTCTCCGGTTTTTCTGCCCCCAATCAGCAGCAGCACAAAAAACGCATGGTCAACAGCCAACTCATTGATTTGCTCCAACACTTTACGCCAGCGGAACTGAGCGAACTGAGTGCTTTTGTAGCCTCCCCCTACTTCAACAGAGGTGCATTTGTCGAGGAAACTTCGACGCTGTTGGCTTTTATTGAAAAAGCGCAGCCCGATTTTTCGGAAAGCCGTTTGAACCGCAGGGCTGCCTATGGAGCGGTTTTCCCAAAAAGCCCTTTTGTGGAGGGCAAGTTGGACAAAGTGATGTCAGAACTCCACCTTTTGGCCAAAGAGTTTGTGGCGGTACACCATTATTTACAACCGGAAAATGAATTTCAACGCTCGCTTGACCAGATGGCCTTTTACCGCACCCGCAACTTAGAGAACCGCTTTGAGAACCTCAAACAGCGGCTGTTGAAACAGCAACAGGACAGCCCTTACCAAGACCAAACCTTTTTTCATCGTGCCTTTTTACTGGACTACGAAATACACAAGTACCAGAACCTCCACAACCAAAAACGGGGCGACGTATACATCCCTACCACATTAGAGAGCCTTGATGCATACTATTTTTTCCTGAAAATAGAGTTGCTCAGCCACTACTTGCTCCAGCAAAAGGTGACTCAGTTAGAGATGCCTCCAGAGGTACTGCAAACCATTCGGGAAATCAACCTGCCGGATCGCTACACTGATACCTATCCCGTAATGCGCATCTCGCACAAGATTTTCCACCTGCTCGAGAAAGAAAGTGCCGCAGTGCATGAGTTTGAAGAAGCCCACAAATTATTGGGTCAATATGAGACTGAAATCGAACCTTCGTTGCTTCGATTTTACCTCACCTATATCCGCAATCTTTGTGTACTACTCTTCAACACTGGGCAAACCGATCTGCTCCCCACACTCTTCAAATTGCAAAAAGATCACCTCGCAAGGGGGTATCTCTACTACGACTATTATGACAACAAGATATCACCGTCTACTTTCTTGAACGTATGCAACACAGCCTTTAAACTCAAAGAATATGAATGGGCCAAGACCTTCATAGCGGAACATAAAAGCCGGATACTGGGCGATAATGATACCCTCGATTATTGCCGTCTCCTGCAAGCCAACTACTTGTTTGTTGTAGGCGACTACGACCGCGCACTGGACATCTTGCCCCCGGTTTTTCAGGACCTAGATTACCACCTGTACGCTCGTCGCCTCGAACTGAAAATCTACTACGAATCAGGCTCTGACCTGCTGACCTACAAGATGGATGCCTTCAAGATGTACCTCAGCCGCGCTTCTCAGAAGGTGTTGGCTCCTGCGATGAAGGAAGTGAGTGGGAACTTCGTCAACCTGCTCTTTCAACTCTATGCCGTCGCGAAGGGCGACACAGCCCGGGCGCAGCGCATCATCGAGCGCATCCAAGCCAAGCAGGTGCTGGCGGAGCGCGACTGGCTGCTCGAGAAAGCGACTGATCTGCTCTGATTTGCACAAAAAAGCCTCCCGCCGCTGTGCAGCGGGCGGGAGGCAGGGAATCGAATCGTCAGGCGTGGAATCGCAAACACATCGCCTGTCGAGCCGATGATCAGAAAACGGTGCAATTGCTGGCAACGTTCACCGTCCTAATCGGGTTGCCACCACCGACATTGAAGGTGATGGAGTTGGTCGCGGAAGTCACCGTTACTGAAACAGGGGTCTGCGCTTGACTGGCACCCACTTGAAATACTGTCCCGGTGACGGTGTTAGGAAAACACAAGTTGTAGTTGCGTACGCCTGGCCCAGCCCACTGATCCGTACCGCGAATCCCTAGTAAATTATTGCAGATAGTCGCCGAGGTCTGTACGCCGCACAAGCCAATGGTGCCGCCATTGTTGATCGTCACGGTGATGGCGCAACATTGGCGCTCGCCCACAATGCCGTCGTTGTTCGGCAGCTCAGCGATGGGTGCCACAGGCTCCTTGGCACAGAAAGCGAAGAAGATGGCCATGAAAGCCACAGGCAGCGCGAAAAAAAACTTTTTGATGTACATGATGTAAAAGATTGAGAAGGTGAAAAAGGAAGATGAGCGCCTCACTGGCTACCGGGTTACTGGGACAAAAGTCCCCCCACCCGCCCCCCTCACCAATAACACTTTGCCCAGTTCTTTCCGAAAGCATTTGCCCTTCTGCATGCGTACTTGCCAGTTTTGACTGCCCATTTTTTTCATAAAATTGGCCTTTTTGCCTGCTTTTAAGACAAAATATCAGGCATCAGCCCGTCATTTTTCATAACACCTTGCGGAGCGATTTCCGAGTAGCCGCTTTCCGCACCCTGTTTTGGGTCAAAAAAAACGCCCCGCAACAATCCCGCCCCTCTCCGGTTTTTACCCGCTCACAAACTGACAGACGCGCATCTCGAACTTCGAACTTCAAACTTTAAATGGCTACGCTCCATTACCATCATTTCCACCTGCCCCAACTGGGCCGTGACCGCAGCATCCGGGTGCTGCTGCCCCACAACTACGCCCGCAGTCAGCAACGCTACCCCGTGCTGTACATGCAGGACGGACAAAACCTCTTCTCGCCCGACACCGCTGCCTTCCGCGACTGGCAGTTGCCCAAATTGCTTGACCGCCAGCCACTTCGCCGCCAGGCCATCGTGGTCGGCATCGATCATGGCGGCATTGACCGCTCGCACGAGTACGCCCCCTTCCAGCGCGGGCGCAACGGCGGGCAAGGCGATGCCTACATCCGCGCCATCGCCGAAACCGTGAAGCCCTTCATCGACCACACCTACCGCACCTACAGCCACCGCGAAGCCACTGGCATAGCGGGCAGTTCGATGGGTGGACTGCTGGCCTTCTACGCGGGCTTGCAGTACGGGCATATTTTTGGAAAAACCGGTGTGTTGTCGCCCTCGCTGTGGTTCAACCCCAAAGTGCTGGACTTAGCCCGGCAGCACAGCGGCACCAAAACCCAGATGTACGTTGCAGCCAGCAAGACCGAGATGCGCGGCATGGAGCAGACCATGCAGAACGTGTACTGGGCACTCAAAACGGGCGGATTTGACGACGGCCAAATTCGCGTAGTAGCCCGCGACCGGGGCAAGCACAACGAGGTGTTCTGGGGCCGCGAGTTCAAGCCCATGCACGAATGGCTGTTTGGGTGAGTTTTTCGCCCCTGCCCACCGAGACAACAATGGGACGCGGATCGGACGGATCAAACGGATTTGCACAGATTTTTCAGAAATCCGTTTTGACCAGTTTCATCCGTCCGATTCGCCTCCTATTGTTGTCCGGGATTGTATGGGTGGGGCAAAATTTTTCTAAAACTCCCCCTGCGTCGCTCCTTTTTTGCCAAAAAAGTAGGACTTTCGCCCGCCTTTTAGAGCGTCTGGGCGGCCAAATCAACCAATCACCAACCAACCAATCACCACTCAACCAGTCACCAGTCCACCATGCAACAACTCAAATCCTACCTCGAAGCCAACCGCCAGCGCTTCCTCGACGAACTGCTCGACCTGCTGCGCATTCCCTCCGTGAGCGCCGACCCGAAGTACACCGCCGACGTGCGCCGCATGGCTGAGGCCACCGCCGAGCACCTCCGCGCCGTCGGGGTCGACTCCGTCGAAATCCACAACACCGCCGGACACCCCATCGTGTACGGTGAAAAAATGGTGAACCCCGCCTCACCCACCGTACTCGTGTACGGCCACTACGACGTGCAGCCCGCCGATCCGCTCGACCTCTGGGACAGCCCAGCCTTCGAGCCAGTGGTGAAAACCACCGCGCTCCATCCCGACGGGGCCATCTTCGCTCGTGGCTCCTGCGACGACAAGGGTCAGTTTTTCATGCACGTCAAAGCCTTCGAGATGATGTTCCGCAACGGCCAACTGCCTTGCAACGTGAAGTTTATGATCGAAGGGGAAGAAGAAGTCGGCTCCAAAAACCTCGAAACCTTCTGCCGGGCCAATGTCGAAAAACTGTCTTGCGACGTGGTGCTCATCTCCGACACCAGCGTCATCGCCAACGACACGCCGAGCCTCACCGTCGGTTTGCGCGGCCTCTGCTACATGGAGGTGGAAGTGACTGGTCCGAACAAAGACCTGCACTCTGGCGTGTACGGCGGCGCGGTAGCCAACCCCGTCAATGTGCTGTGCGACATGATTTCGTCCCTCCACGATGCTGACCGCCGCGTGACGGTAGCGGGCTTCTACGACGATGTGGAAATCGTGAGCCCCGAAGAACGCACCCTGATGAACCAAGCCCCCTTCGACGAGGCGAAGTACAAGCGCGACCTCCGCGTGGACGGCCTCATGGGTGAAACCGGCTACACCACCATCGAGCGCACCGGCATCCGCCCGACGCTGGATGTGAACGGCATGTGGGGTGGCTACATCGGTGAGGGTGCCAAAACCGTGCTGCCCTCCAAGGCATTCGCCAAAATCTCCATGCGCCTTGTGCCGAATCAAGACCCGCACAAGATTGAGGAGTTGTTTACCAAACACTTCGAGAGCATCGCCCCTGATTCGGTGAAGGTGAAAGTCACGCCCCACCACGGCGGCTGGCCAGCAGTGGTACCCACCGATTCGGTGGAATATCAGGCTGCTGCAAATGCCATGGAAGCCACCTTCAGCAAACGCCCCTTGCCACAGCGCGGCGGCGGCAGCATCCCCATCGTGGCCATGTTCGACAAGGTGCTGGATGCAAAATCGGTACTCATGGGTTTCGGCCTCGACTCCGACGACATCCACTCTCCCAACGAACACTACGGACTGTTCAACTATTACAAGGGCATCGAGACCATCCCGTACTTCTACCAGTTTTACGCGCAACTGAAACAAGGCTGAGGATTCGGTTATAGGGGGATTTGGGGATTTGATACCGGCTTCGCTATTGCCTCCGAATTGCCCCATCGCCAAATAACCCAAATAACCCATCCCTAAACAAACCCCATCACTGCATCACCAACTCAACAAATACACATCCACTCAACACACAGTTTCTATGAAAAAAGTACTTCTGGCGGGCCTGCTCGCCTTCATCACAACGGGCGTTTTTGCGCAGCAAAAAGTTGACCTGAAAACCGCGCTTGATAGCATGAGTTACTCCTACGGCGTGACCGCTGCGAAGAACATTCTCAAGCAAATGGGCGCCGAGTTCAAAAAAGAAGCCTTCCTATCAGCCATCAATGCAGTGGCCAAGGGCGAGACGCTCCTGATCTCAGAAGCCGATGCCAAAACCAAAACCAAACTCTATGACACCAAAGCCCAAACCCGCGTCGCCGAGGCATGGAAGGCAGAAAACACGGCTTTTTTGGAGAAAAACAAACTCCGCAAGGAAGTCACCACCACCGCCAGTGGTTTGCAATACGAGGTGATGAAACGCGGCACCGGCACCGTATCGCCCAAAGCGACTGACAAAGTGGAGGTACACTACCACGGCACCATGATCGATGGCGAAATCTTCGACAGCAGCGTAAAACGCAACCAGACTTCCTCATTTGGCCTCAATCAGGTCATCAAAGGTTGGACCGAGGGCTTGCAGTACATGAAGGAAGGCGACAAGTTCAAGTTCTTCATTCCGTACAACTTGGCTTACGGAGAGCAAGCCCGCAGTGCCGTCATCAAGGGCTATTCCACCTTGGTTTTTGAGGTGGAACTGTTCAAAATCAACCCTTGAATAATGGAGAATGGAGAATTGAGTCCACATCACGCCCAATTCTCCATTCTCCATTCTCCATTCTCCATTTTCCATTTTC
>JAYSUY010000821.1:0-3498 GCA_043718855.1 Saprospiraceae bacterium
CGACGGCGCGACCATCACGGTGAACTACACCGCCACCGATGGCGCTTCGCCAGCCAACACCACGACTTGCACGGTGGTCATCACCGTCAACGACGACGATGCACCGACGGTGACCTGCCCGGCTAGTCAGACTTTGACCAATGCGATCAATCAGTGCGGCAGCGTACCCTTTACTTACTCGGTCACGACAACCGACAACTGTTCCTCCACGGTGTCCTTGATAAGCGGCTTGCCCAGCGGCTCATCTTTCCCTGTTGGAGTAAACACGGTGATATGGAAAGCCACTGACATGGGCGGCAACATGACCACCTGTTCGTTCACCATCACCGTGAACGACAGCCAGTTGCCCACCATCATCTGCCCATCAAACATCGCTAAAAACACCGATCCAGGTTTGTGCAGTGCAGTAACAACCTATGCAAGTCCCATGTTCTCAGACAACTGTTCGGGGGCAAGCATCACTCGCACGAGCGGCCTTGCCAGCGGCTCGGCTTTCCCGAAAGGGGTCAACAATGTAGCCTGGAAGGTGACTGACGCATCGAACAACATGGCGGTCTGCAACTTCACCGTCACAGTGACCGACTTGCAACTGCCCACGATCACTTGCCCGGCGAACATCGTCAGGAACACCGACGCTGGATTTTGTAGCGCTGTAGTGACTTATGCCACCCCGACGGCCTCGGACAATTGTACGACTGTAACGGTGGTGCGCACCAGCGCGGCGAACACGGCCAGCGGTTCCGCTTTTCCGCAGGGTGCCACTATGGTGACGTGGGAGGCCCGCGACGGAGCCAGCCCAGCCAACACCAAGTCTTGCTCCTTCACAGTGACGGTGAACGACAACCAACTGCCCACCATCACCTGCCCGCCCAACCAGACCAAAAATACGGATATCGACCTTTGCACGGCAGTGGTGAGTTACACAACACCTACGTTTACAGACAACTGTACGAGCGGCTCGGTGATGATACAGAGCGGCTTGGCCTCTGGTTTGCCTTTCCCGAAGGGCATCACCATCGTGGTGTGGAAGGCTACCGACGCGGCTGGGCTGACCAAGACTTGCAGTTTCCGGGTCACGGTGAACGATGGTCAAGCACCGACACTGACCTGCCCGGCGGGCATCACCACAAATACCGCCCCGAACCTGTGTACCGCTGTAGTGACTTACACTGCACCTTCGTTTACGGACAACTGTCCGCCCTCGCCCGGCACAGCGATCCGTGTTAGCGGTTTGGCGAGCGGTTCGGCTTTCCCCGTAGGGGTGAGCAGCGTGGTGTTTCGCGCCACCGACGCTGCGCTCCTCACCAAGCAATGCACAATGACGGTGACGGTGACGGACAACCAGCCGCCCACCATCATTTGCCCGGCCAACATCACCGCCACTGGCAGCGGAAGTGCTTGCCAAGCGACGGTGACCTACCCCAACCCGACCCTCACCGACAACTGCGGAGGGGCTACCCAGTTCCTGTTCAGCGGTTTGGCGAGCGGATCGGTGTTCGCGCAGGGCGTGACGACCAACACTTGGCGGGCACTGGCAGCCAACGGACAGATCTCGAACTGCTCGTTTACAGTGACCGTGAGTTGCTCCTCGGCAGGCCAGCAGACAGGCGTGAGCAGGGAGCAGGAGAGAGAGAGCAGTGTGGGCAGCCCACACTTGATGACTTTGACCTTGGCTCCCAACCCAACCGACGGCAGTTTTAACTTGCAGTTGCAAGGTTTTGACAAACAAGCACTGGTGACCATCTTCGATGCCACTGGCCGCCAAGTGTGGCAGCAGCGTATCGGGTCAGAGACTCTGACGAGCGGGCGTGTCGGGTCGGAGACCCTCACGAGCGTGGCGGTCGACCTCAGCGATGCCCGATTCAGCGCAGGTCTCTACTTGGTGACAGTGGCCAGCGATGGCACGGTGCTCACCAAACGACTGGTGCTTACTCGCTGATAAATACAGTAGATTAGACACAAAAAGCGGCTTGGAGGGATGTTCCCTTCGAGCCGCTTTTTTCATAGCACGCCGCCCAGGGAAAATCCTGTACAAAAATCTGGTTGTAAGCCGGGTACGGGTACCTCTGGCCCGTCATCTTCGAAAAAAAGCGAACCATGTCGGGCAGCCTGACGGCGGCGGCGTAGACTTTTTTGAGGTCGGCGATAAAAGAGCAGTAGTAGCGTATTGCTGTTGCTGCTGCATTGATGATACAGGAGGAGGAACGAGGCCCAAAACTTAACCCAAAGGTTCCCCCTCTAACATTGTGCAAGTGGCCCGAATCGAAAGAACTTTGTGCAGCATCAACCCGCCTCCGTTTTATGAAAAAACTTGCCCTTGCGCTTTTCTGCTTAGCCGCTGCTTCTGCCCTGTCTGCCCAAGTCGCTTACTCCAATCGGCACTTTGTAGAACTTGGACTCTTGCTTGGCCTTGCCAACCACTCTGGCGACATCAGTCAGCCAGATATCGAACTGAGCCAGTCGCGGCCAGCCATAGGGATTTTCGCCCGCTACCACCTGTCGGAGAGTTTTGTGCTGAAAGGCCAGTTGAACGCTGGGCGTTTGTACGGTGACGACAAGCATTCTGCCGACCGAGTACCGCGCCAGTTCCGGGTAAAAGGGCCGCTGTACGAGTTGTCGGCAGTGGTAGAATACGCCCCGCTGAACTTTGGGTTTGAGAGTACAGGCAGCAGCCAGTTTTATTTCTTTCCCTACCTGTTTGCGGGCTTTGGCGGTGCTTATGTGCAGCCAAAAGTGGAATACTACGGCCCACCAGAAGGCACAGCGACATACATCAAAATGGCTTTCCCGGAGGAAGGAAAGGCTCGGCGCTCCTTGCTCTGTACGCCAGTGGGCGTCGGGATGAGGGTCAACATCAACCAGCGCATCACCGTAGGTTTTGAAGGCGGCTGGCGGCCCGTGTATTCCGATCTGCTTGATGGCGTATCCCAAAACGGCAACCCCGAAGCCAACGACTGGTACTATTTTGGAGGAGTTACAGCCTCGTACTACCTAGGTCGGGCCTGGTCGGCGAGCAAGTAAAACGCCCCTCGTGTTCCGAAGCAGTAACCAAGGCCTGCCTTTTTTGGCGCTGATTCAGGCAGGGCACATCTACCTTGCGTCCGAAAATTGCTCCGTACACACCTACATGCTCACCCGCTCTGTATTTTTTAGAAAGAAATCAGGTGCCAGCCGATGGCTGGCCGGATATGTGATGTGCTGGGCGCTCCTCCTCCACACAAGTCTGCTGTGGGGGCAGTCTGATCCATATTTTGTCCGATTTTCTACCGCCGAAGGACTGCCGAGCAACAATGTCGGGGTTTTGGCCAATGACCCCGAGGGTTTCGTCTGGGTGGGTACGCGAAACGGCTTAGCGCGTTTCGACGGGCAGCGGTTCCAATCTTTTCGCAGCCTAAACCCAAAGACTGGGCTGCCAGAGGAAAATGTACTCAAGGTCTGGATTGATCGGCGCGGCTACATGTGGGTACAGTTTGCAAAGCAACTCTACCGCGTCTCGCT
>JAYSUY010000822.1:0-3498 GCA_043718855.1 Saprospiraceae bacterium
GACGAGGTGGCTTTTTACAACACGTTGTTGTCGTTGCCGGACATCCAGTTGGCGGCGAACATCGGCACCAATGTGACGAACAAGAATTTGATCAATTATTTCCCGCTCAATGAAGGGGAAGGCACGTCGCTCGTAGACTATGGCTTGGCGTTGACGGGCAAAGGCACGACGAGCGGCGCGACTTTTTCAACGGTGGCAGGCATCACGAATATTGAGCCACACAAGTTCACGCCCTCAACGCGGTTCGTTACCCTGGATCCTTCCAACACGAGCGTGGACGGGATTGATTTTACCGACCAAAGCACGGTTCCGGTGTCGGGTTATGTGCGTTTTGACGGCACGGATTGTTTTCAGGAAAAAGTGGAGATTTTGGTCAATGGCGAACGCTTTTCGCCTCCAGTTTACACGGATAGCACGGGTTATTTTGTAGTGGACTTGCAGCCGGGTGCGTCGGCCTTGCTTTCACCCAAGTTCAAAGAACACGCCTACTATCCTCCTTTTTGGGAGGTGATCAAGGTCAATTCGCCGATCGCAGGCATCCTTTTTCGCAACCAAACGCAGCGCACTATCGAAGGGCAGATGGCTGGTAATGCCATTTGCCGGAAATCGGTTATCCCCGCTGGTGCAATTGTCAAAGTAGCTGTGGAAACTTTGGATGGCTGTTATTATCAAGAGAAACAACTGACCAACCCGAACGGGAAGTTCAAATTTGACAAACTGCCGCCACTACCTTTCACGGTAAAAGTCATAGAACACTCGAACAACTTGATTTACAACTACTTTCAGTTGAAAGGCGGCACGCAAGTGGACTTGACTGACGTGAACGACACCACCGATTTTATCTATTATTCGCAGCTGCAAATACAGATGTCGGTACTCGACACCAATACCTGCGGTGTTTCGATGCTCGAACAAGACAACAAGTACACCACTACCATCAAAGTTTTTCAACCCTACGACGGTGGACAATGCTACTTGGACACGGCGCAAATCCACATCGAAAACCTCATCGAAGGCGAAGGCCCTTTGGATACTTTGATGACAACTGGGCAATTAAGATACAAATTCACGGCAGGTCTTCCGAACATCGTCCCGCCGTTCACCAAGACTTTGACAGTTTTGGCGGAAGCCAACGGTTTACAAAATACCGCAAATGCGGAAGCGGTGGTCATTGGCAAACGCCCGCGTTTGGTCAATTTTACGTCCACTTCGCCTTCCATCCCGATTGCGATTCTGCGTGACCCTCCGGGAGATGCCTCCTCTGCGACACTGGAAAAAGGCACAACCGTGTGCAACAGTTGGGCTTTTACCTATGAAGGTGGCAAAACACAATCAGAAGACGTAACCATCTCGATGGGCAACCGGACCGGCATAATCGTAGGTACGCCAGCTGCGGGGACTATCACCGAAACTGGTGTCAAAGCCGATGCTGAATTGGGTATCGCGGTCACTACGCTTGGCAACAACAACGAATCCGCCGAGGTCTGCATCACCGCCACAGAAACCATTTCGACTTCCGACGGCGATCTAATTGTCGGGGAGGATGCGGATGTTTTTATGGGCGGCGCGCTCAACTTGTTGTTCGGCATCAGCGACGACGTGCGTTGGGATACCGCTGCCTGTGGATTTTCATTGCATACAGGTCTGTTGGTTTTCCCAGATGAATTCGCCACGACTTTCATTTACTCGCAGCACCAGATTAAAACCGTAGTCATCCCGAACCTCGAACTGGTGGGCGACACATCTTCCGCCAACTCCTGGCGTAAGATGTTGCAGTACAACAAAGACTTAAAAAATCAAGCCCTTTTCGAAAAAAACCTCTCTTTCGATGCAGGGGTTGCGTATGAAAACAGTACTACTACGGAAAAAACCAAAAGTTCTGCTTACGGATTTTCTGTGAGCATTGACAAAACTATCGCCGCGGTGATAGGTTTCGATATTGGGTCTGTTGGCACAGAAACCCGCATTGGTATGGAATTTAACACTTCGAAATCAACCGAAATAGGCAGTTCCAAAACCACCTCCCAGACTATCACTTATGCTTTGGGCGACGACGACATCGGCGATAATTTCACGGTGGATGTTTTGCAAGACAAAGTCTATGCTACACCAGTGTTCAAAACCGTTTCGGGCAATTCTTCCTGCCCTTACGAGACAAACACCGTGCCCCGCGAAGAGGTAGAGATCTCAGTGGACAAAACCATTGCGGTCAACGTTCCGGAGAATGACGCGGCGACCTTCAAATTTACGTTGGGCAACATTTCGCAGACAGAGGACACACGCGAGTACCTGTTTTCGCTCATCCCGGAAAGCAACCCACTCGGTGCAGTGGTGAAAATTCAAGGCGGCAGCCCGCTCGACCGACCCTTCCAGGTTCCTTACGGCGCATCGCAGGAGGTCATCGTGACCATCGAGCGCGGGCCGATTGATTACGATTACGAAAACCTCGAATTTGCCTGGTTCTCGGCTTGCGAAGACCAAAAAGGTATCGCCCTCGGGCAGACTATGCTTGACCCGAAATTCTACAAATCCATCTTGTTGGATGTGAACTTCGTAGAGCCTTGCAGCCCGATTGACCTTGGTTTCCCCTTGCAAAATTGGGTTTGGACCATCGCCTCTGGCGATTCCATGTTCATCACGTTGAATAAATTTAACCGCTTCGACGCGGATTTAGAATTGATTCGGGTACAATACCGCCGCAAATACGGCGACGGTGCATGGATCAACATCGCCGAAGTGCCAAAAGCAAATTTGGATGATGATATTTTCAAAATCGTGAAATGGGGCACACAAGCCCTGCAAGATGGCGAGTACGAAATCCGCGCCGTGACACAATGTTTTTCCGGGCAAAACGCGGGCATTTCGCACGTCATTTCGGGCCGTTTCGAGCGCCAATCGCCCGTTCTTTTCGGCACGCCCGAACCAGCAGACGGCGTACTGAGCCGGGGTGACGAAATTTCGATCCGCTTCAATGAGCCTATCCGCTGCGATCAACTCATTCAGGCCGACTTCTTCAACAACAACAATGTGGGCCTTTATGACGCCGAAACGGGCAACCTGATTGATGCGATCATCTCCTGCCAGGGCGACAAAATCATCATCATCCCGAATGTACCCAACCGCTTCATCGAAAACAAGGTGCTGCGCGTAGAGGTCAACAACATCAAGGACTTGGCCAACAATGTCTTTGTGGAGACATCGTGGGAATTCTTCGCGGACCGCAACCCGATCCGTTGGGAAGGTGGCAACGTGAAAGTCACCAAAATGAAGCCTCAGTTTGTAACCGTGACGCGCCGCATCCTCAACGATGGCGGCCAGGCCACGGCATGGGAGTTGGAAGACGTACCCACTTGGGCACGGATATTCCCCACCAGCGGCGTGATTCAGCCCGGCGCAGCCCAGGACATCACGTTCGAGTTTGACAGCACGCTCGTGTTTGGCAACTACCTCGACACCATCCGCATTGACGCACCGGAGGGCAAAGAACCCCTGATCGTC
>JAYSUY010000823.1:0-1273 GCA_043718855.1 Saprospiraceae bacterium
CGGCCAGGTGGTGCGCGGCGGCGACGTGGCGGTGCATGGCGGCGCTGCCATTACCCCTACGGAAATGCTGAACTACAAGGACAACCTGAAAAATTTCTATCAAACCGGCACCACTACGATGAACAACATCGCTGTGTCGTCGGGTTTTGACAAGGGAAATTTTCGCCTGTCGCTCACCGATTTGCGCAGCAAATCCTTCATACCTGGGGTGAATCTCAACCGCAAAACCGCTTCGGCGAGGCTCCATTTTGTCCCCGTGCAACGGCTGAAAATCGCCGCTGCGGTCAACTACATCAACACCGGAAGCGACAACCGGCCCTCCAACGGCTACGGCTCTGAAAACACCAACTACGCCATCGTGGCTTGGGGCCCGCGCTCGCTGGACATTGAGCGCATGAAGGATTACTGGCAGCCGGGTTTGGAGGATTTGCAGCAGTACTCGTTCAACTACACGTTTTTTGACAACCCATATTTTACCCTGCTCGAAAACCGCAACTCGCTCAACCGCGACCGCGTGATCGGCAACCTCTCGGCGCGTTACGCCTTCACCGAACACCTGAGCTTGATGGTGCGCAGCGGCATGGACTACTCGGATGAAACCCGCAAGTTCCGCCGCCATTTCAGTACCAATCGCTTCAAAAATGGTGGTTATTCGGAGCAATCGGTGTATTTCAAGGAAATGAACACCGACTTTTTACTGAACTACGCCCGCGAAATCAGTGCCTTCACGCTGGATGTATCGGCTGGCGGCAACCGCATGGATCAGTTTGGCGCAAACGTGCAGACCCAGACGACGGCCCTTGCGCAGCCAGGAGTGTTCAGCCTCGGCAATGCCGCCACGCCGCTCGAAATTTATTCCTACGACGCTCGCAAGCGCATCAACAGTTTTTACGGCTCCGCCAAAATTGGCTACAAAAACTACCTGTTCTTGGACATCACGGGCCGCAACGACTGGTCGAGTGCCCTGGCTACGCCCAGTTCTACGGCCAACACTTCGTTTTTTTACCCCTCGGTTTCGGGCAGTTTCATCCTGTCCAACGTGCTGCCCAAACCGGACTATGTTTCGTTTGCCAAAGTGCGGGCCAGCGTAGCCAAGGTGGGCAACGACACCGACCCCTTCCAGACCGCTGGGGTGTTTGTGCCAGCCACGCCATTCAACAGCCAGCCGACTTTCACGGCGCAGAATTTTATCGCCAACGCGAACCTGCTGCCGGAGAGCATCACATCGTGGGAGGTGGGTGCCGATTTTCGTTTCTTCGACGACCGCCTGCGC